>DAOUBZ010000172.1:0-7554 GCA_034432515.1 Chloroflexaceae bacterium
CGCCGAGCGCGGCGCGCTCAGCCGCGCTGCGCTCGCGGCGCTGCCCGCCGAAGCACTGCGGGCGGCGCTGCGCTTCGGCGCCGCAGCGGCGGCGATCACCTGCACGCGCGCCGGGGCCGACACTCCGCGCCGCGACGACGTCGTCGCCTTCCTGGCCAGCCGGTAGGGTGTCCCGGCCATCTTGCCCCCGCACGCGACCTGGGGTATGCTGAAACGTCGGGGCCGGCGCATCGCAGACGAGCATGCCGGTACATTCAGGAGATCCGTAATGACTGTCACACGCGAGCGGTTCGAGCAGGGGATGAGCTATGACGCCTACAAGGCCCAGATGACGCGCAACCGCGACCGGCTCGAAGCCAACGAGGCGACCGTCGAGCTCAGCGCAGCGGACGAAGCGTTCTTCGCCGAACTACCGCAGCAAATCCACGTGCTGGTGATCACCGAGGACTGGTGCGGCGACGCGATGAACAACATCCCGGTGCTCGTGCGCCTGGCCCGGGCCGGCGACCGGCTCGACCTGCGGTTTTTCCTGCGTGATCAGAATCCGGATCTGATGGCGCACTACCTGAAAGATGGCCAGCATCACTCGATTCCGGTGTTCGTCTTCTTCGACGCGGCGTTCCGCGAGCTCGGCCACTGGATCGAGCGCCCCGCCGCGATCAGCGCGATGCAGGGCGCGGCCCTGGCCGAGCTCTTCGCCACTGCGCCGGAGCTGCAAGGGGTAGCCCTGGGCACCTCGCCTGCCGATCTCCCTGAGGCGGCGCGCCAGCGCGTCATCCAGTTCTTCAACGAGTTTCGCGCCCAGACTCGCGCCGAGTCGGACGCCGCCGTGGCGCGTGAACTGCGCGAGTTGCTCACCCGCGCCCTGGCACACTGAGACGACCTCTGTAACTCGCGCCGCCATCATGAAGCTTGTGGCGGTCTGGATGCCTGCTGTCGGCCTGGGAAGCGTGCTCCTGGCTGGCCAGCGAGTCATGGTACCTGCCACCGCTCACATAAGCACCGAGGCGACGTGCGCGATCGTGGATGAGGGGATGGGCCGGCGATGGTCTCCGTTGCGACAGCGAAAACCTTCGACGACAGTGTGACCCCGGCAGCCGGCGAGCAGCACACGCTTCGCGCGATGATCTGGGCCGGGCCGCTGGGTGCAGCGGCGGGCCAGGAAAGGGGTCTCTATGTCTATGCCAGCCCCGCGCCTCATCGACCTGCCGACTGGTCGGGTGGCGTTCCGCCGCGCCGGCGAAGGCCAGCCGCTACTGCTGATCCACGGATGGGGCGGCTCCTCACGCCACTGGCTGGGAGCCTTCTTGACGCTGACCAGTAACTATGATGTGATTGCCATCGACCTGCCGGGCTTCGGCTACTCGTCGACGCCCCGCACCCCCGCGCGCCTGCGCACGCTCACCGCGGCCACCCTCGAACTGATCGACGCCCTCGAGCTCGACGAACTGGCCGTCGGCGGCCACTCGCTCGGCGCCGCGGTGGCGATGCTCGTGGCCGCAGCGCGGCCCGACGCCGTTACCCGGGTCATCCTGTCGAGCTTCGGCCTGCCGCGCAGCCCGGGCGAGGCCGAACTGATGGGCCTGCTGCACGTGAGTCTGCTCACCAGTTCGGCGCTGTGGGCGCCCTGGCTCGACCTGTGGGAGCCGTGGCAGATCGCCATGCGCCCGATTACCCAGGTGGCATGGACCGTTCCGCCGCTGCCGGTGGTGCTGGCCGGGCACGTCGTCCACAATCCGCCCGAGATCCCCTATGCGGCGCTGGCAGTCGGTGTGGCCGACCTGCTTGCGATGAGCGCGCGGGCAGGCCTGGAGGCAGCAAGCACCACCGGTGACCCGTCGGTGATCGCCGCGTCCCAGGCCCTGTCCATCCCGACCCTGGTGATTGGTGGTCGTGAGGACCGGCTCTTCCCACCTGATGCGGCGCGGGCCCTGGTTCGCGCCCTGCCACGTGCCGGGCTGGTGCTCTTCGACCGTTGCGGTCACGTGCCGATGGTCGAGGTCCCCGGCCCGTTCTACAGCACCGTGGGTGCGTTCCTGATGGCATAGGCTGGCTACGATCCTCGGGCAGCAAGCCAATGCATGCGCCACACCATGGCCTCGTTTCCCCTCACGAGTCCGGGCGCATGCTGCGGCCCTGCGGCGCCGCAACGTGCCCCCGTCACTGATCCTGGCTGGCCTGACGCGGGCTGACCCAGGGCACATCGGCGGCGCCAGCGCGGGCGTTGGCGGCACGGGCGACCACGAACAACAGGTCCGACAGGCGGTTGAGATAGACCAGCACCTCGGGGTTGATCGGCTCGGCCTGGGCAAGGCTGACCACCCAGCGCTCGGCGCGCCGGCAGGTAGTACGCGCCAGGTGCAGCTGGGCCGCAGCCGGCGTGCCGCCCGGCAGGATGAACTGCCGCAACGGCGCGAGTTCTGCCTCCAGGCGATCGATCCAGCCCTCCAGGAAGGTCACCTCAGGCGCGCCGATACGAGGGATGTTGGCATGCTCGCCCGGCGTAGCCAGGTCGGCGCCCACCACAAAGAGCTGGTTCTGCACCTGGGCCAGCAGGTCGTCCAGCTCCGGATCAAGCCCCACGGCGCGAACCACGCCAATCGCGGCGTTACACTCGTCGGTGCTGCCGTAGGCATGGACGCGCAGTGCGTCCTTGGCGACGCGCTGGCCACCAAAGAGCCCCGTCTCGCCGGCATCGCCGGTCCTGGTGTAGATCTTCATGTCGTCCTCAGAGCTGTGCAGTATGGCGCCACCACGATCATTATAGAACCATTGCAGCGCCGTGTCGCATAGGATGCGCAGCAGCCCTGGCATCGGACAGGGTATGCTACACTGTAGCGCGGTCGTGGACGGCAACGGGAGGCTTGATGGAGCTGGGGGAGGGCGAGGCGTTGGAGCGGTGGGACGCCGGTGGGCTGGGCCCGAGTGCGCTGCGCAAGGGTCGCCTCGCGATCCACCCCTCGCCGGGGCCGCACAACGCGCTCTGGTACTTCGCCGGGGTCACCGGTGGCTATGCGCGCGTGGCACGCAATGCGGCGATCATCCAGCTGGCGCGCTACGTGCCGTTCCTCCCGCTCAAGAACGCGCTCTACCGCCTGCTAGGCATGCAGGTGGGCGCCCACGCCGCCGTCGGGCTGATGGTGATGTTCGATATCTTCTTCCCCCAGGACGTGACCCTGGGCGAGGATTGTGTGATCGGCTACAATTCGACGATCCTCTGCCACGAGTTCACCCGGCGCGAGTGGCGGCGCGGGCCGGTGGTGATCGGGCGCGAGGCGACGATCGGCGCCAACTGCACGATCCTGCCCGGCGTGGTGATCGGCGCGGGGGCTACCGTCTCGGCGATGAGCCTGGTGAACCGCGATGTGCCGCCGGGCGCGTTCGCGGGCGGGGTGCCGATCCGGCGCCTGCGTTGAGGCGGGCGGTGTGCAGCCTGGCGGTGCGCACCCTGCGCCATCGCCTGAACAGGAACAGGTCTGCAATCGATGCTACAGCTGCTTGAGCGGGTGCTGAATATCATCCTGCGGAACCCGCTGATTTTCTGGAGCTGCATGGCGGCAAACGCTGTCGGCGTGCTGTGGGGCGGCTGGGTCTGGTATGGGCCGCAACTGGCCGCCGCCCCGCTCTGGGCCTGGCCCTTCATCCCCGACTGCCCACTGGCGGCCCTGCTGGCGACGATCGCCTTCCTGGGGCTGCGCTCCGGGCGGCGCTGGGGCTGGTTCACCGCCTTCACCGCCTTCGCCTGCATCAAGTATGGCCTGTGGACGCTGGCCTTCTGGCTACGCCACTGGAGCGGGGCGGGATTTGTGCCCGGCTACTGGCCGCTGGAGGCGATGCTGTTCGTCTCCCACATCGGGCTGACCTGCGAGGGCCTCCTGCTCGCCACGCGCATTGGCCTGCTGGGGCTGCCCGCGCGCCTGCTCGTGATCGGCTGGTACGCGCTCTCGATCGGCGTCGATTATGGCCTCGGCCACCACCCGCCGCTCACCTACGCCGTTCCACTGAGCTACGCCCTCTGGACCGCGATCCTGCTCACCGCTGGCCTCGCCGTCGCCTTGCTGCGCCTGCCCGCCAGGAACCCGCGCACGGCAGCTGTCGTGCCCGGGGCCTGAGCGCCTCCCTGGCGGGGCGCCAGTGCCGGGGACCGCACGTCGGCCCCCGGCCGTTTCCTGTTCGCCACGTCACACAGCAGTGATGTCCTGCCACTCCATTGCGTGCAGCCGATCCAGGATGTCTTCGCCGAGGTCGCAGGGGTCAGCGCGATCACCGTCACCCCGGACGGCGACCTGCTGACCAGGCCAAGCGGCGGCTGCCGCTTCTGTGCCCTCATCCAGACACACCCGGCGGGCCGACAGGCCTGCCAGGAGTCGTGGCGGCGCCTCGCTACCGCACCCGCTGGCAGCTTCTCCACCTGTCACGCCGGGCTCCACTATGTCCACGCTCCGATCCGTGTTGATGGCACGAGCGTGGCGCTGATCATCGCTGGCCAGTGCCACGTTACAGCGCGCGATGGTGACGCGCTTGCCACCCGGCTTGACCAGTTGAGCGCCGCCTATGGTCTTGAGCGGGCCGAATTGGCCGAGGCCGCGTCTGCAATCCCCACGCTCGACAGCCGCGCCCATGCCCAGCTCGCCAGCTGGCTCGGGCGCGTTGCGGCAACCTTCGAAAGGATCGCCCACGAGCGCGCTGCACTGCTCGATCGCTTGCGGCGCATCGCCGAGATGACCATCCTGGAAGAAGTTTGAAGGAGCATCCCATGAGTGACGGCAAGAGCTTCGTGATCGTGATGACCTCTGGCCCGAACGCACCCGAACGCTGCGCTACTCCGTTCTATATGGCTACCCTGGCCGCCGGTCAGGACTTCGACGTGACCGTTTACTGCACCGGCATGGGCACCTTGCTGCTGAAACGGGGCGTCGCCGAACAGGTTTTCCCCATGGGCCCCGAAGGACAATCGGTGGCCGGTTTCATCGAGATGGCCCGCCAGGCCGGCGTGAAGCTCGGCGCGTGCGCCCCCTCGATGGAAATGCACCATATGAGCGCTGACGACCTCATCCCGGGCTGCACCCTGGTCAGCGCTGCCGCCGGCTTCGAGGTGGTCGCCGAGTCGGACAAGCTGATCTCCTTCTAGCCCGGTCAGGAGGGCCAGAATGCCTCTCATTCGCGGCTGCAATATCCCTGAGGACCTCTACTACAACCTCGACAAGCACGTCTGGGCGAAACCGCTCGATGGCGGTGTCGTCCGTGTGGGTATGACCCAGGTGGCCGGGAAACTCGCAGGCGGCAAGCTAACGGCGGTGACCGTCAAAGCCAAGAACATTGGCCAGGAAGTGAAGGCCGGCAAGAGCGCCGCGACCGTCGAGAGCAGCAAGTATGTCGGCCCGGTACCGGCCCCGGTCAGCGGCGTGCTGCTCCGCGCCAACGATCGACTGGCTGCGGACCCCAATCTGCCGATCACTGACCCCTACGGTGAGGGCTGGATCGTCGAGATCCAGGCGACAGCGTGGGATAGCGAGAAGGACGCCCTGGTGACCGGCCCCGCAGGCGTTGCTGCCTATCAGGCCAAGCTCGATGCCGAGGGTATTGATTGCTAGGTTCGGGTCATGGAGTGATGGGGTGACAGGATGCTCGTCACCCCATCACATGATCAGGAGTTCGCCGTGGCCAACGAGACAATCTACCAGTACCTGCGGCGCGAGGGGGTTTCACGTCGCCAGTTCCTCAAGCTCTGTGCCGCCCTGGCCATCACGATGAATCTACGCGATACGCCGCCCGTCGAGGCCAGCGGTCTCCCCGCCAGCCTCGGGCGCGGCCCGCGCCCGGCCCGCATGGTGGCCGAAGCCCTGGCCAGCAAGCCTCGCGTCCCGGTGATGTGGCTTCACTTTCAGGACTGCACTGGCTGTACGGAGGCCCTCACCCGCTCGCTCGCGCCAACGCTGACCGACCTCGTGCTCAACCAGATCACCATCGATTACCACGAGACCCTCTCGGCTGCCGCCGGATTGCAGGCCGAGGAGAACAAGCGCGCCATGATCGAGCGCTACAGTGGCCAGTACCTCCTGGTCATCGAAGGCAGTGTGCCCACAGGTGCGAACGGGAACTATTGCACCATCGGCGGGCGGAGCGCCCTGGACCTGCTGGACGAGGCGGTGGCCGGTGCAGCCGCGGTCATCGCCACTGGCAACTGCGCGGCCTTCGGCGGCATCCCCATGGCCACGCCGAACCCCACCGGCGCCGTCCCGGCCCACGAACTGATCAGCGGAAAGCCCGTGGCCCACATCGCCGGTTGCCCTGCCATCCCCGAGGCCTTCAGCGGCACCCTGGCCCACTTCCTGATCTTCGGGACGCTACCCGCGCTCGACGCCCTCAAGCGCCCGCTGCCCTGCTACGGTACGACGGTTCACGACCGCTGCCAGCGCCGGCCATTCTACGAGGCTGGCAAGTTTGCCGCGAGCTTCGATGACGAAGGCGCCCGCAAGGGCTGGTGCCTGTACAAGCTGGGCTGCAAGGGGCCGACCACCTACAACGCCTGTGCCGGGATCAAGTGGGGTGGCGGGCTCTCCTTCCCCATCCAGTCCGGCCACCCGTGCCTCGGTTGCTCGGAGCCCGGCTTCTGGGATAACGGCGGCTTCTACCAGGGCCAGTCAGCGCCGATTGGCCGGCCGACGCTCACCGCTGCCGGAGCAGCCGTTGCCGCCGGCGCCGTGCTCGGCGTCGGGACTGCCGCTGCCAATCGCGCCCAGCAGCGCCGCACCACTGAGGAAAGGAGCTGACGATGGGCCCCTCAGAGATGCTTGCCTTCGCCCGTGGCCCGCTGTTCTACGCCGCGCTGATCGTCTTCATCGCCGGGATGGCCTACCGGCTGGTGAGTGTCGTGCTCCTGGGCTGGAAGCGCGATCGCGTGCCCGCCAGGGGCAGCAAACTGCGCGGGGTCGCGATCACCTACGCGAAAGGGTTTGGCATCCTGCCCTTCGTGCCCTGGGTGAAACGCATCTTCAGCCGTAACCCGGTCACCTATATGGCCGGAGGGCTCTTCCATCTCGGGCTCTTTGTCGTGATCTTGCTGGGCACCGCCCATATGCTGGTCTGGAAGAGCCTGCTCGGCTTCGGCTGGGCGACCTTGCCGCTGCCAATCGTAGACTGGCTCTCGGCGGTGGCGATTGTGGCGATGATCGCCCTCTTCGTCAACCGGCTCGTCAACCCGGTCCTCAAGCTGATCTCCGGCCCCGCTGAGTGGCTCAACCTGCTCATCGTCTTCCTGCCCATGGTTACGGGTTATGGCCTGACCCACCATCGGCTGCTCGGCATTGTTGCCCTTTCCTACGAGAACCTTTACATCATGCACATGATGTCGGTCAACCTGATGCTGGTCTGGATCCCCTTCAGCCGCATCAGCCATTTTATGTTCTACTTCTTCTCGCGCACGATCCACGGCGCCCAGGCCGGAAAACGCGCTGTGATGCCCTGATACCAATTACGATTGAAGATGCCGCATGCTTGTCATTCCGAGCGCAGCGAGGAATCTGAGCGGGTCGCGCAAGACCCCTCGCTCTG
>DAOUBZ010000173.1:0-7758 GCA_034432515.1 Chloroflexaceae bacterium
GGCTACGCCGCCAACGCCACCGAACAACCTGGGGTATAATAGCCGCTCGGAACATCCGTACGCCCTGGCGCCCGGCGCCTGTACCCTATGATTCCCATCCGGCTGACGCTCGCCAACTTTATGTGCTACCGCGCCGATACCGGCGCCGAGCCGCCCGCCCTGTGTTTCGAGGGTCTGCACGTGGCCTGCCTCTGCGGCGAGAATGGCGCCGGCAAATCGGCGCTGCTCGACGCGATCACCTGGGCCCTCTGGGGTGAGGCCCGCACCTCGGACGATGAGCTGATCGCCCAGGGCACCAGCGAGATGTTTGTCGACTTCGAGTTTGCCCTCGGCACCCAGCAGTACCGCGTGCGCCGGGCGCGCCAGCGCGGCGGCACGGGCAAGCGCGGCGGGCAGAGCGCCGGCAAGAGCCTGCTTGACCTGTTTGTCCACGACGGCGAACGCTGGCGGCCCCTCGGCGAAACGGGCGTGCGCGAGACCCAGCAGCAGATCAACAACCTGCTGCGCATGTCCTACCAGACGTTCATCAACGCGTCGTTTCTGCTGCAGGGCCGCGCTGACGAGTTCACTGCCCGCACCCCTGCCGAGCGCAAGCAGGTGCTCGCCGATATCCTCGACCTGGGCGAGTACGCTGTGCTTGAGGCCCGCGCTAAAGAGCGCGCCCGGACGCTTGACGATCAGCTGAAAGGTCTGCGGGGCCGCATCACGCACCTGGTCGAGCAGGTCGACAAGCTCCCCTTCTGGGAGGCGCAGCTCCAGGCGGCGGCGGCCCATGTGGCAACGAGCGAAGCGCGCCACCACGAGGCGCGCGCCGCCTGTGCCGCCGCCGACGAGCGCCGGCGTAGCCTGGAGGCCCGCGCCGAGCGGCGCAAGGAGTTGTTGCAGCAGCTGGCCGCACGCCGCAGCGAACTGGCCCGCCGTGACCAGGAGCTCGCCGAGCTGCGCGCCCGCATCGCCCAGGCCGAAGCGCTGCTCGCTCGCCACCAGGAGATCGACGCCGGAATGGCCGCCCTGGCCGCTGCCCGCAGCGAGCTGGAGCGCCTCGACCTGCTGCGCGATCGCTACGAGGAACTGGCCCGCCGCCAGGCCGACCTGCGCCAGCAGTTCGCCGAGGAGAAGGCCCGGCTGCGGGAACGCCTGCGCGCCGCCGAAACGCAGCTCGAAGGGCTCACCCGCCAGGCTAGTCGCCGCGAGGCCCTGCATTCTGAGCTGGACGGCCTCGACGCGGCGCTGGCCGCCCTCGTCCCCGTGGCGGCCGAGCGCGACCAGCGCGCCGCCGAGGCCCACGATCTCGCCCAGCGTATCGCCCAGCAGGACGAATTGCTGCGCCGCCGTGACGCACTGAACGCGACGATCCAGCAGCGCCAGGAGGCGCTGCTGGCCGCCCAGGCGGCTCGCCAGGCGGCGGTCGCGCGCCTTGAGGCCCAGCTGGCCGAGGCTGCCCGCTGGCAGGCCGAGCTCGCCACGGCCCACGCCGACCAGCAGGTCTGCGCCGACTACGAGGCCGAACTTGCCCGGCTGCGCGACGGCGAACGGGCAGCCGTCGAGGCGCTCAGCGAACAGCGGGCCATCTGCCAGACCGCCCAGAGCGAGGCCGAGAAACTCAAGCGCAACCTGGCCCTGCTCGATGATGACACGAGCACCTGCCCGGTCTGTGGCACTCCGCTCGGCGCCACGGGACTGGCCGAGGTGCGTGCCCACTATGACGACGATCTGGCCCGCCTGCGCGCGAGCTACGCCGCGGCCCGCCAGGCAGCCGAACAGGCCGAAGCGCAGCTGAGCACAACGCGGGCGGCGATCGCCACGCGCGAACGGACCCTGGAGCAGGTGCGCCGCTCGGTCGCCCGGATCGAGCCACTCGAGCGCCAGCTCGCGCAGGCTACCGCCTGGCGCGGCGAGTTGGCAGAGCAGCAGGCCGCGCTGGCGGAACTGCAGGCGCAGATCGCCGCCGCAGCCTTTGACCCTTCCGCCCAGGCTGAACTGGCGGCCGTCGAGTACGAGCTCGAACGCCTCGGCGAAGCCAGCGTACTTGCCCAGAGCGGGCGTATGCTCGAAGAGCGGCTCGCCGAGCTCGACCGGCTGCTCCAGGAGCGGGGCCAGCTTGTGGGCCGACAGGCGGCCTACCGCGAGGAACTGCGGCGCATCGAGCTCGAAATTGCCGGCCTGCCCGCCCAGAGCGCCGAGGTCGCCGACTTGCGCCGGGTGATCGAGCAGAATGACTTTGCCCACGCCATCCGTGATGCGGGCCAGACGGTGGGCGAACTGATCAAAACGCTTGGCTACGACCCCGAGGCCCACACCGCTGCCCGCGAAGCGGCGCGCAGCCTGCGCCACTGGGAGGACGATGCGCGCGCCCTGGCCGTGGCCGAGCAGGGCCTGAGCCGCGACAGCACCATCCTCCAGCAGGGCGTGGAGCTCCGCGCCCGCGACGCCGCCGAGATCGACCGGCTGACTCGGGAGGACGCGCTGCTCGAGCAGGATGTGCGTGAGCTCCCCCAGGCACTGGCCCGCCTCGCCGAACTGCAGCGCGCGCTCGCCGTCGCTGACCGCGACCTGCAGGTGGCGCGCAACGACCACGCCGAGAAGAGCTCCTACCTGCGCCAGGCCCAGGCCGCCGCCAGTGACCTGGAGCGGGCGCGCGCAGAGGAGCGCGCACTGGTGGAACGCCACAGCCTGTTCGCCGAGCTCGCTGAGGCCTGCGGCAAAAAGGGAGTGCAGGCCATGCTCATCGAGAGCGCCATCCCCCAGATCGAGGACGAGGCTAACCGCCTCCTCGGGCGCATGACCGACAACCAGATGCACCTCAGCTTCGAGATGCAACGCGATACGAAGAAGGGCGACACCGTCGAGACCCTGGAGATCAGGATCGCCGACACCCTCGGCACCCGCGTCTACGACACCTTCAGTGGCGGCGAGGCCATGCGCGCCAACTTCGCGGTGCGCATCGCCCTCTCGCGGCTGCTTGCGCGCCGCGCGGGCGCCCGCCTCGAGACCCTGGTGATCGACGAGGGCTTCGGCTCGCTCGATGCGCTCGGCCGCGAACGCCTGATCGAGGCGATTACCAGCGTCCAGGATGACTTCAGACGCATCATCGTGATCACCCACATCGACGAACTCAAGGACCGCTTCCCCGCCCAGATTGAGGTCACCAAAACCCCCACCGGCTCACGCTGGGAACTGCGCTGAGCGCCCCGCCCCTGGGGCAGGGCCGATGCTACATCCGCCTCCCGCCGTGAGCTGTGGGGCAGTTGCGCTACCCCACGAGGTGGTTGTGCGGTGGTGGTGGCGACTACGCCGTCACCACCACCGCACAACCTGAGGTCCGGGGCTTGCCCCGGTAGAGCGCCGCGACACACGATCCATCCTGGATCTGCTATCACGCAGCGGTATGCGCCGTATCAGGTTGCGGCGAGACCGCCGCGAGTGGCATACCATCGCCCAGCGCGTGCGCTGGTGGTATCATCGATCCAGGCATGGTTCACACCACAGGTGACACACAACGTAGCCATGCCGCGCGTCCGGCATCGCCGGAAGGAGGTACCCATGCAACGACGCATCGTTCGTACCGCGGCGATCATTCTGACCGCCCTGCTGGCCCTGGCCACGCTGACGGCGGGCATTCCCGCCCGCGCCCAGGAGCGCACCCGTTGTTTCCCCGAGACGGGCCAGTGCGTCTCCGGGCGCTTGCTCGATTACTGGGAGAGCAACGGCGGTCTCGCCGTCTTCGGCTACCCGATCAGCGAGAGGCGCATCGAAACCGTCGAGGGCAGCTGGACCGGGCCCGTCCAGTGGTTTGAACGCGACCGCCTGGAGGATCACAGCAATGATGGCCTGGGCGTGCTCGCCGGACGCCTCGGCGCCCGCGCCCTCGAACTGCAGGGCCGCCCCTGGCAGCGCCTGCCCATTGCCAATGAAACTCCCGCCGGCTGCTCCTACTTTCCCCAGACCGGACACACCCTCTGCGGTGTATTCCTGCGCTACTGGCAGCGCAATGGCGGCCTCGCGCGCTTCGGCTATCCGATCAGCCAGCCCCGCGTCGAGACGATCGAGGGCTGGACCGGTACCATTCAGTATTTCGAGCGTCGCCGGATGGAGCATCACACCGAGTACGCCGGAACGCCCTACGAGGTGCTGCTCGGGCTGCTCGGACGCGACATGCTCGCCGCGCAGGGCCTGGCCGCCTGTGCTGCGCCGCAGCACACGGTGAACTTCGGCCTCGAGCCGCGCATCGGCGACGTGCTCTTCCGCAGTTCGTTGATCTGCCCGGCCCAGAGCTATTTCCAAATCCCCGCCGCGTTCCAGCCCTTCCAGGGCGGTTATATGATCTGGATGGACCTTGGCGCCGACGGCCGCCAGATTATTGTTATCAAGGGTCCTGGCCGGCCTGGCCCCGAGCCCACCTATTTCGTCACCCCCGACACCTACCAGGAGGGCGAGGTGCTGCTGCCCGTCGGCGATCCACCGTCCGGCCTCTACGTGCCGGTCCGTGGCTTTGGCAAGATCTGGCGTGGTAGCCGCGGCCAGGGCCAGTGGATCGGCTACGGCACGGCGCCGGAACGGGCTGAGCGGGCCAACGTGCAGTACTTCGGCGGCGGCGGCCTCATTGTCCAGCTGATCGAGACCGACCAGGTCTGGGTCCTTGGGCCACCCTACAACAACTACTGGGACAAACGCTGACGCGCGCCAATGCTGCGGCCCTCAGACAGGGCTTATGCAACCAGGGCGGCTACGCCGCCAATACCAAACCTGGGGGATGGGGCTTGCCCCATCCCCCAAAAAACAACCCTCGGGGCGGCGTAGCCGCCCAATACCCTCCCGCCGGAGCCGGACATTGCTCAAAACCTGGGCAAGCCCTGCGGGTGCTAGCGCCCCGCGGCCCAGCGTGCTACAATAGGCCACAGCGCGGTATCGCGCTGCGTGTGCCCATGTATGCGCCTGTCTGGCGCCTGGTTGGGAGCCCGTGATGGAGACCTTCGCGCTGATCGTTCGCTATGGCTTTCTCGTTGCCCTGGCCATCGAAGCCGTGATTGTCGGCCGGGCGTTCCTTGGCCTCATGCGCGAGAAGGCGCTCGCCACCAGGCCCGCCCCTGCCGAGGAATAGCCCGTGGCCCATCGGATCCTGCACATCTCGGACCTGCACGCCGGCCCGCCGTTTCGCCAGCACATAGCCGAAAGCCTGGTTCGCCAGGCTCACGCGCTCCAGCCGGACCTGGTCGTGATCTCCGGCGATTTTGTGCAGCGCGCCGATTTTGCCAGTCAGTGGCGCACCGCCCGCGAACTACGCGCGGCTCTGCCCAGCCCGCAGCTGGTCGTGCCGGGCAATCACGACGTGCCGCTCTACCATCTGCACCTGCGTTTGCTCAACCCGCTCGGGCGCTATCGCCGCCATATCAGCCGCGAGCTCAACCCGGTCTTCGAACGGCCCGGATTGGTGGTCGTCGGGGCCAGCACTGCCCACGGCCTGACCGTCGATGGCGGGCGCCTCAACCGGCGCCAGGTCGCGGCGCTACGGCGCATCCTCAACGGCTATCCGCCCGAGGTCTGCCGGGTTGTCGTCTGGCATCACCCGGTGGTCAATCCCCCTGGCCTGCATCGCAACCGCGTGATGGCCAACACCACCACGGCTATCCGGCTCCTCGACGAACTGGCCGCCGACGTCCTGCTCTGTGGCCACGTCCACGTCTCCTATATCGGCAATACGCGCGATGTGGCCGGCGATCTGCAGCAGGGGACGATCATCTGCCAGAGCGGCACCTCTACCTCGAAGCGCGGCTATGGGCGTGAGCACGGCCAGAACTCCTGCAATCTGATCAGGATCGACCAGGAGCGTATCCAGATCACCCCGCTGCTCTACCAGCCAGCAGCAGATAGCTTCGTGCCGGTCGCCGAGCACTGCTTCCCGCGGCGGAACGGTACCGCTGCCACCCCGCCGCCAGCCACCCGCGACCTGGCAGTGAGCTAGCGGTCGATGAAACCGCCAGTGGACCAGCCGCCAACCCTGCTGGCGCGTCAGATCGCCGCGCTGCGCCTGGCCATGGCCAACCCGGAGCTTGCCAGCCCTGAGGATCTGCTCGTGCTGCGTGACCTCGCGGGCGAGCCGATCCGGCCCATGCAGCCCCCACCCGGCGTAACGCCGCGCGAGGCGGCGGCGCTCCTGTTGCTCTACCCGAGCGCGGGCGAACTCTGGCTGCCGCTGACTGTCCGCTCGGCGCGCCTCACCACGCACCGGGGCGAGGTCTCGCTGCCCGGGGGTGGCGCCGACCCCGACGATGCCAGCCCGGTCGCCACCGCCCTGCGTGAGGCCTGGGAAGAGCTTGGCATCCGGCCCGCCAATGTCGAGGTGCTGGGCACCCTCACCGCCTTCTACATCCCGCCCAGCAACAACCGGCTCACCCCGGTGGTGGGGCTGAGCGTCGGCGAGCCCGATCTGCATCCCGACCCGAACGAGGTTGAGGCCGCCTTCAGTGTACCCCTGCAGACCCTGCTCGACCCGAGCTGCGTCCGCGAGGAGATCTGGGAGCGTCGCGAGGTACGCATGCGCGTCCCCTATTTTGCCCTGGAGGGCTACAAGGTCTGGGGTGCCACCGCGCTGCTGCTCAGCGAACTGGTGGCCAGGTTGCGGCGCGCCGGCCTGTAGGCGCTATCCACCCGCGAGCTTTATGCTCAACACCTTCCATCTGCGTACATTTCTGGCCGTTGTTGATGCCGGCAACTACTCGACGGCCGCCGCCGCCCTGCACATGACCCAGCCTGCGGTCAGCCAGCAGATCCGCGCGCTCGAGGAACAACTGGGCGATATTCGCCTGTTCCGGCGCGTCGGCCAGCGCATGGTGCTGACCCACGCGGGCGAGGAGTTGCTCGGCAGTGCGCGCGAGCTCGTGCGCCTCGCTGAGCGGGCCGAGCAGTCGCTGCTGGCGCTCAAGGGTCAGGTTGCCGGGCGGGTGGTGCTGGGCTGCACGCCCAGCGGTGGTGAACGCCTGCTGCCCCGCCTGCTCGCCGTGTTCCACGAGCGCTTCCCCGGCGTCGGCCTTGAGCTCGTCGTCGCGCCTGCGGACGCCCTGCTCGACGCCCTCGGCGAACGCACGGTCACCCTCGTGCTGGTCGAGGAGCCCCAGCGCCGGCGCGGCCTCGAGGCGGTGCCGCTGGGCGCGGAGCCGGTGGTGCTGGTTGCGCCCGTTGGCCATCCGCTGCTGAAACAGTCGCCGGTGGTGCCGAGCGTCCTGCGTGATCAGCCCCTCGCCCTCCCGCGCGGCGGCTCACCCCTGCGCCGGGTGGTCGAGGAGGCCCTGCGGCGCCGTGGCCTGGCCATCGGCGATCTGCAGCCGGCCCTCGAGTCCGATAGCATCACCGTGCTGCTGCAGGCGGTTCGCGCCGGGCTTGGCCTGGCCTTCCTGCCCCGCAGCTGCGCACCGGCCCGCGGCGAGGGCGTGGGCCACGTCGAGCTCGCCGCTACCGCTATCCAGATCGACTGGTTCCTGGTACGCTCCCGCGAGCGAGGCAGCCCCGGCGCCGCCCAGTCGCTGTACGACTTCCTGATCGGGCCCCAGGCGCGCGCCATCCTGGTGCGCGCTGGGCTGCGCCCGCCCGCCGAAGAGGGTGGCCCCCAAACGGCTGCCCCCGCGCGCCGAGCGCCAACCAGCGATCGCTAAGGCATGGTTCGGAAACGACCTTATACCAATTACGATTGAAGATGCCGCATGCTTGTCATTCCGAGCGCAGCGAGGAATCTGAGCGGGTCGCGCAAGACCCCTCGCTCTG
>DAOUBZ010000174.1:0-8629 GCA_034432515.1 Chloroflexaceae bacterium
GCAGAGCGAGGGGTCTTGCGCGACCCGCTCAGATTCCTCGCTGCGCTCGGAATGACAAGCATGCGGCATCTTCAATCGTAATTGGTATAACAGGCGAATCGGCGCCGATACCACGTTCATACCCACACAGGCGGTGCACATAGGCCCGGTAGCACAACACGCATGGACCACGAAAACGCGACCATTCTCATCGTCGAGGACGATCCGGACATCGCCCGGCTGCTCGAGCTGTATCTGCGCGGCAAGGGCTTCACGGTACAGGTGGCGACGCGCGGCCAGCAGGCGCTCGAACTCTGCCGCGAGGCCCCGCCGGACCTGGTCGTGCTCGACGTGCGCCTGCCCGATATCAGCGGCTACGATGTCGGCATCGCGCTGCGCGCAGCCCCCGAAACGCAGAACATCCCGATTGTGGTGCTCACCGCCTTCAGCGAGCGCGAGCACCGGCTCACGGCGCACAACGTCGTCCGCGCCGACTACTTCCTGGGCAAGCCATTCGACATCGAAGAACTCTACTCGGTTATCCGCAACCAGCTTCGCGAGGAACGGCGACGCGGCCACTACCACCCGGTCACCAATCTGCCCACTGGCGAACTGGTCAACGCGCGTCTTCGCCAGTTGCTCGCCAGCGAGGGCTGGACGCTGGCGCTCATCCGCATCGTCGGCTTCGAGCACTTCACCCAGCTCTACGGCGTGGTGGTCGGCGAGGATGTCTTGAAGTTCACCGCCCTGCTGCTCTGCGACGTGGTGCGGCAACACGGCGCCGCGGAGGACTTTGTCGGCCAGATGGTAGTTGGCCCCTACTTCGTGCTGATCTCGCTGCCCGAGCGGATCGAGGCGGTGACGGCCGAACTCACCCGGCGCTTCGACGCCGACATCAGGCTGCACTACGGCTACCGCGACCTCCGCGCGGGCCGTGCCCCGCAGATGGCGCTGGCGGTGGCCACGGTCGGTGCGCATAGCGGCCCCTTCGGCGACATCCGCGAGCTCACCGAGGCTGCCGAGAATCTGCTGCCGCAGGCTGCCGCTCGTGGTGAGGCCGGCGAGCGACGGAGCCAGGTTACGGCTGCGCATCCAGCGCCCAGCCCTGCAGTTCCTCCAGCCAGCGATGACTGGTCAGATCCATGTGGGCCGGGGTCAGGCTGACATAGCCCTCGGCCACTGCGGCGACGTCGGTGCCCTCCTCGGCGTAATCTTCGGGCTCGGCGCCACCGATCCAGTAGTAGGGTCGCCCGCGGGGATCGTGGCGCACCACCAGTTCATCGCGGTAGGAGCGGCGCCCGAGACGGGCGACGCGGATGCCGCGCACCTCTTCGGGCGCGCGGGCCGGCACGTTGACGTTGAGCAAAATGCCCGCCGGCAGGCCCATCGTCTCGATCTTGCGCACCAGCCGGACGATCGCCGCCTGGGCGGCCCGAAAATCCCACGGGCGGTCCCTGACCCGTAGCTGCGAGACGGCGACCCCCGGCACGCCGAAGACGATGCCCTCCATCGCCGCGGCGACAGTGCCGGAGTAGAGCAGGTCGGTCCCCAGGTTGGCCCCCAGGTTGATCCCCGAAACCACCAGGTCGGGCTTGCGCGGCAGCAGCCCCATCACTGCGAGGGCGACGCAATCGGCCGGCGTCCCGTCGCAGATCAGCGCCGGGCTGCCGTCAGCCAGTGTACCCTCCCAGGCCCGCAGCGGGTCGAACAGCTTGCGATAGTGGCCGGCTGCGCTCCAGTTGCGATCGGGGGCCACCACCACTACCTCGCCAACACTGCTCAGCGCGGTGCGCAGGGCCACCAGCCCCTCACTCTCGTAACCGTCATCGTTGCTAATCAGGATGTACATACGCCTCATCGGCGTCGACCGACGATGCACACTGGTCGATCGACGGTGATCACTCCTTCGGCAGGTCCATATCACTGAGCCGTACCGTCTTGCGCCCCTGGAACTTGATCGTCTTCTGTCCCTCGCTGGAGAGCTGGCCACCCTGCTCGAGGTTCGCGATCTCCTGCTGCATGGTCTGCGCCAGGTCAAGCTCGCCCTGGTTCAGCAGACGGGTCACGGCACTCTTGAGCTTCTGGGTCGCGCCGGCGACATCGCCCTGGGCCAGATCCTGCAAGGCGCGAGTCTGCAGCTTGAAGGCGCTGACCTTCTCGACGATGTTCATCACGCCCGGGTTGACCTGCTGCAACTGGCCCTGGTCGGCGGTGAAAGTAAGCAGTACATCAACGCGGTTCTTCTCGCCGGTCCGCCCGAGGGCAGGCACATCATAGCTCACCTCCACCTGGCCAACACGGTAGGTGCCAACGGGGCGTGGGTCGACCAGCAGTTCGACCAGCATGGTCCGACCCTGGCCAGTTTCCAGTTCACCAAGGGGCACGGTTACATCGCGGTCGGAGACCGGCTTGTAGCCCAGGTTGTCGATCAGCGGAATGACCTGCCAGACGGCGCGCGGGGTCACACCCTGAACGAGGCGCAGGTTGAGGGTAGCGTTGTGCACAGCGGTGCTCTGGGCCTTCTGCACCGTATTGCGGAAGTACTCGGTAATCTCATCGGGCCGGGCGATATAGTCGGCCGTACCGCCGGAGCGATTGGCCATCTCGATCAGCAGGTCCTCATTCCAGTCGCGACCGACGCCGAGGGCGGTGATCGGCACACCGAGGCGCGCGGCATCGTCGGCGCGGAGCAGACACTCCTTCTCATTCTCAGTCTGGCCATCGGTGAGCAGGACGAGGCGGCGGATGGCGCCCGAGCGGTCGCGCCCGATCTCGCGCAGCGCCCGCTCGACGGCGGGCGCAATCTTGGTGCCGCCGGCATCGCGGATGCGAGCCACCCGATCCTTGATCGCGCGCCGGTCGGTCACCGGGGCGGCCGGCACCAGCACTTCGCTGCGGTGGTCGAAAATTACCACCGAGGCAATATCCTGGGCATCGAGCAAGTCGATGGCCATACTCGTCGCCTGGCGCACGCGCTCGATCTTCTCACCCTTCATCGAGCCCGAGCGGTCAAGCACAAAGCTGACATTGACCGGCATGCGCACCTGAGCCACTACCTGGGTCGGTTGCACCTCGATCAGCACATAGGCGACCTGTGGGGTGGTCGTCGCGGCAAGAAAGGGGCGGGCGAGGGTCGCCCGTAGGGTCACTTCACCGGCCATACGCTCTCCTTATTTCATACCCCTGGATCGGACATCAGGCATCGTCGGGGGGGCTGGTCTCGGAGATCAGCACCTTATCGACCCGCAGGCCGTCCATATCGATCACTTCGAAGCGCCACTTATCCCAATGGATAACATCACCGGTACTGGGTATGCGCCCGATCAGACTGATCACGAAGCCGGCGAGTGTGTCGTAGCGATAGGTCTCTTCATCGGGCAGTTCTTCTTCATCGAGCAGCAGCTTCACCTCATCGATCGAGAGCGTACCCTCGACCAGGAGCGAGCCATCCTCGCGTCGCACGATGGGTGGTGTGGCGGCGATATCGAACTCGTCCTCGATCTCGCCGACGATCTCCTCGAGCACGTCCTCGAGGGTGACGACGCCCTCGATACCGCCGAGCTCACCCACCACGATAGCCATATGGCGGCGGCTCTTGCGAAAGGTGGCAAGCAGGGCCAGCGCCCGGCTGTTCTCGGGCACATACAGCGGCGGCGAGATCGCATCACGCACGCGGGCGCTCTCGCCCTGGCGCCGGTAGAGCAAGAGCAGATCGCGCACGTGCGCCACACCCACGATCTGGTCGGGCGTCTCCTCATAGACCGGGAAGCGCGAGTAGCCGCTCTCCAGCAACTCGTCGAGCACTTCGCCGAGGGTCGCATCCGCCTCGACCATCTCCACATCGCGCCGTGGGGTCATGATATGACGCACGGCGCGGTCGGTAAACTTAAAGATGCTCTCGATGAACTCCCGTTCCTGAGGCTCCACCGTGCCGCCCTCGGCGCCCTCGCGCACCAGGGCGCGAATATCCTCCTCGGTGACCTGGGTCTCCGGGACATTGCCAAGGCCGATCAGACGGAGGATGATCTGGGTTGACAGTGAGAGCAGGGCCACGATCGGGTTGCTGAGGCGAGCGATCAGGGTCATCGGCGGGGCGATCAGGGTCGCATAGGCTTCGGACTTGAGCAGAGCAACCCGCTTCGGCACCAGTTCGCCAAAGACCAGAGTGAGATAGGTGATCAGCAGCACAACGCTGAAGAAGGCGACCTGATCGGCATAGGGGCCGATATACGGCAGGTCGCGCAGGGTTGGTGCAAGCCGGGCTGCAATGCTCGCTCCACCGAAGGCACCAGTCAGGATACCGATCAGGGTGATACCAACCTGAACGGCCGAAAGAAACCGATTGGGATCATCCTGCAGCTTGAGCGCGGCCTGGGCGCCACGACTGCCATCCTCAGCCTTCTGTTCGAGCCGGCCACGCCTGGCGCCCAGGATAGCCAGTTCGGTGCCGGCGAAAACGCCATTGGCGAGGATCAGCACCAGAATGATCACGATCTCGGATGCCATGGTGTTCCCAGCGCACCCGGACGGCCCCGTTGCGCCAGGCTTACTCCTTCCTAACCATGAAGCAAAGGGCACAGTGAGCCAGGCGGCCTGGTGCCGCTGGTCACTGTGCCGTCAGCCAGAGGGATAGACACGTACATCGAATAGAGGGAACGAATAGAGCGAATAGTGTGGATGGGGTGGCTATTGGTAGTGCACGATCCGCAGGAAGCTATCGGCCTTGAGCGATGCGCCGCCCACCAGCGCGCCATCGATATCGGGCTGAGCCATCAACTCGTCGATATTATCGGGCTTGACACTACCGCCATACTGGATGCGCACACTCTGGGCCACGGCATTGCCATACATATCGGCGAGGGTATGGCGAATGGCCAGATGCATGGCCTGGGCATCGGCGGGGGTAGCGGTATCACCGGTGCCGATCGCCCAGATCGGCTCGTAGGCAACGACCACCTCGGCCATCTGCGCGGCGGTAATATCGACCAGGCCCGCGCCCACTTGCCCGGTGACGATCGCCTCGGCCTCGCCAGCATCGCGCTGCGGCTTGCTCTCGCCCACACACATGATCGGGCGCAGCCCGGCGGCGAGCGCCGCCTTCAGCTTGCGGTTCACGCCCGCGTCAGTCTCATGGAAGTACTGGCGCCGCTCGCTGTGGCCGATGATCACATAGCTACAGCCGACATCGACCAGCATCCCGGGGGCGATTTCGCCGGTGAAGGCGCCCTCACGCTCGTGGTAGAGGTTCTGGGCGCCGAGCGCGATCCCCGTGCCTACCAGCAGCGGGCGCACCGCGTACAGGGCCGTAAACGGCGGGCAGACCACGACCTCGCGCCCGTGCCCGCTACCGAGCCCGGCGAGCAAGGCCTTGACCAGATCCACGGCCTCACCGACGGTCTTGTACATCTTCCAGTTCCCGGCGATGATCGGCGTCCGCATGTCACCACCCTCCTTGGATGGTACGCAACCCGGATGACGGCCGACGTGGCCGTCTGCTCGCGGGCCGTACCCTGCTAGATCCGGATCCCGAAGGTCAGAAGCAGCCCGACTGCCACGGTAACCGCGAACACGCGCCAGTCCCAGGCAAGGACTTTGGCGCCATCAAAGGGCCCGGCGGGGATCATGTTGAAGAGGCCGAGCCAGGCATTAATGCTGTAGCCAATCGCGAAGACCCTGCTGAGCGGCAGGCCCAGCACGCTCACCGTCGTCGGCACCACGAACGCTGCAGTGAGGAAGAGCACGGCGAGGCCCAGGTTGCTGGCTGGCCCGGCGAGGGCGATCAGGCCGCTCTGGCGGGCGGTGAGGTAGCCACGGTGCCACACCGCGCCTGGTGCCGCGATGAAGACCCGCAGAAAGGCCAGGGCAATCGAGATCAGCAGCCAGGGGTTGTTGGCCACGAAATGCGCCTCGGCGCCGAAGCGCCGCGCCACCATGCGATGGGCCAGTTCGTGCAGCAGAAAGCCGATGCCGCAGGTCACCGCTGCCGCGGTCAGCGCGTAGAGGAAGGCGCGGTTGAGCACCTGCCCGCCCACCAGGTAGATCGCGAAGGCCAGGGAGGTACCCGCCCAGGCCTTCAGGAGTTCGATCGTATCGTCCTTGCCGCGCAACCCGGCCTCATCGGTAGGTTGCGTAAAGATATCGCGCACCGGTCGCTCCTGTCGTCTAGTGGCGCGCGTGGCTTCGCTGGCACCACTGCCGTGCATTGTAGCATATCGCGCCCGGCCCGGCGCGGTCACTAGAGCATTACCGAGTGGTCACCCTGCCCTGCCCCGCGGCCGCCTATACTCGCCGTACGATCGTTCTTCGTACGACGGAGGAGGCCGCCATGACCGCGACACCCCAGCAGCACGACCTTGTCCGCCGCGCCCAGGCTGCCGATCCGGAGGCACTCAGCGCGATCTATGAGCGCTACAGCCCCGCGATCTATCGTTACATCTACTTTCGTGTTGGCGACGCCGAACTGGCGCGCGACATCCACAGCGACGTGTTCGTCCGTGTGCTTGAAGGCATTGGGCGTTATGAGGATCGGGGCTGGTCGATCAGCGCCTGGCTCTACCGGATCGCCCACGCCCGCACGATTGATGCGCTGCGGCGCAAGGACCGCCAGGTCAAGGTGGGGCTGGAGCCCTGGGACCTGCTGGCCGACGGCCCCGACGAGGCGGTCGCCGGCCACGTCGACCGCGCGGCTGTCCGGCGCGCTTTCCAGCGGCTCGGCGAGAGCCAGCGGCGCGTGCTCAGCTTGCGCTTCGTCTATGGCCTGAACCTGGAGGAGACTGCGCGCCAGATGGGCCGGACCGTCGGCTCGGTCAAGGCACTGCAGCACCGGGCAACGGAGCGGTTGCGCCGGCTGGTCCTGGAGGAACTGGGCGAGGCCTAGGTGATCGATCGCCCCGTACGGCCGAAGCATTGGCGCAGCCAATGCTTCGGCCCAACAGCCCGGCAACCAGGCACAGCCAATGCTTCGGCCCTCCTAGCGTCGCTTGAGCACGCTTACCAGGTCATCGAGGGAGAGCGCCGAGCGCTGGCGCGGGGGCGCTTTGGGGGTGCCGCAGAGGAGGAGCCGGTGACCGGGGTGCAGGTACCAGTCGGCATCGCCGTCGATCCGCTTCAGGTCATTGTAGACCGGCTCGAGATCAACGCTGGAACGGTGCTGGGCGGCCACGCCCATGTAACCCTGCCGGTCGCGGTAGGCGTAGAGCACGGCGCCGTGACTATAGGCCAGGCGGCTGGAGCCGCCGTCGTCGCTCTGCATCGCAATGCCGAGACCCCAGCGGGTCTGGAATTCGCGCCGGCGCGCAAAGGCCCGCTCGAGGCGCACCTGGCGCAGTTCGTGCTCGTACCAGGCATCGAGGTTGGGCAGCATAGCATGGGCAACGTGGTGCGGCCGGTTGGGATAGAGCGCGTTGTAGCCTGCGATCAGGTCGTTGATATTGAAGAAGACCGCCCGCTGCCCGGGGGAGGCCTCGGCATTGTCGATCCGCGTGACCTGGTCGACCAGGCGGCGTAGGGCCTCATCGTCTGGCGCGAGCACCCGCCGCACCAGCTCGGCCGCGCTCAGGGTCGGGTCGGCACAATGATGATGGTCGAAGCGCCCACCACCCGTATCCACGTGGATGATCCGGGGGTCAGCGTCAGCCTCAGCGTCGTGCAGCGTCCGACCGGCGGGCACAAACTCGAGCTCCGCCTCGGTGGCGCCTCCGAAGCGAACCAGGATCCAGATGGCGGCGAGGCAATCCAGATCAGGCGCCAGGTGGCCGACGATAACGTGTGGGGTAACCAAGAGCCATCCGCTCACATTCTAGGCATGGATAACCTTTGAGACTTCAAGTATAACAGACGGATGCTACGCCAGTCAATGACAAGTGGTATACTGCTCACCGGTCGTCCGTAACCTGTCACAAATTACCCATCGCGTGCGCCATATCCCGGCGGCCCGCCTGCCAGCCGTTCGTTCCTCAGCTCAGGAGGTGTCCGTTTTATGACCACGATCGAACCCCGGCCCGTGCATGCCCGCGAGGTGACGGTAGCGTGGCTGCAGCGCATTCCGTACGTCATCCAGTCCCCGTATCGCCCGCCCACGATCGCCGGCGTGCGCGTCAAGGATCTGACGGTTCATCTCGATGGCCGTGGTGATGTGATCGAGCTGTGGAGCCGGCCCTGGGTCGATGATGAGGACCTGCTCGTCCCCGAGCATATCTACCAGAGTGCGACCGATTTTGGTGTGACCAAGTGCTGGCACCTGCACGAGGCGCATACCGACCAGTTCACGGTCACGCGCGGCAAACTGCAGGTCACCCTGGTCGACATCCGCCCTGACTCGCCGACCTTTGGCCATGTCAATCCGATCTTCCTCGGCAGCCAGAAACCACGCCTGCTCAAGATCCCGCCGATGATCATGCATGGCTGGAAGGCCCTCTCGCGGCCCGAGGTGATCGTCGTGAACCTCCAGTCGCACGTTTACGATGCCGCCGATGAGTATAAGTTCCCCTGGGACTGCGTGCTCACCGAGGTTTGGGAGCCGCGTAACGGTTAACCCGGTGCCTGGCAACAGGCATGGGGCTTGCGCTACGTCTGCCTCCTGCGGTGGGGTGTAGGGCGGCAGCGCTGCCCCACGAGGTATTGTTTTGGTGGTGTTGGCGGCTGCGCCGCC
>DAOUBZ010000175.1:0-11726 GCA_034432515.1 Chloroflexaceae bacterium
CCGGCCCGGCGATCAGCGCCCGCGCATCAGCTGCCATCACTCGCCCGCCCGGCCCGCTGCCGGCCACTGTGGCCAGGTCAAGGCCGTGCGCCCGCGCAATCGCCCGCGCCAGCGGCGTCGCCATTAGCCGCCCCAGACTACCAGGCATGCCAGGCCCCCGCGCAGCTCTCGCCTGATGCCCGCCTCACACCCGTTCCTGGTGTGCGGGTTGCATACGCGCTTGGCTGAAACGTATCAGCATGCAGTAAACCCTGCGCATCACGCGTCACGCATCACTCATCACTCATCACTGGTATCACCCCACCTTGGCCGTCTCGGCCCAGAAGCGCTCCACCTTCTTGCGCAGCAGGGCGTGCTCAGTGTGGGCCAGCTGGGGATCAGCAGCCAGGATGCGCTCGGCCTCCACCCGCGCGGCATGCAGCAGCCGCGTATCGGCCAGCCGGGCAACCTTCAGGTCGGGCGTGCCGCTCTGGCGCGTACCGAAGAACTCGCCGGGCCCGCGCAGCTGCAGGTCGATCTCGGCCAGCTTGAAGCCGTCGGTGGTCTGTTCCATGGCCTCCAGGCGCTGCCGGGTAACCTCATTGTCGTGCTTGTCGGAGATCAGGATGCAGTAGCTCTGGTGCTCGCCGCGCCCCACCCGGCCGCGGAACTGGTGTAACTGGGCCAGGCCGAAGCGCTCGGCCCCGTCGATGACGATCGTCGAGGCGTTGGGGATATCGATCCCCACCTCGATCACCGCTGTGGAGACGAGGATGTCGAACTCGTGCGCCCGGAAGGCCAGCATCACCTCGTCCTTCTCACGCGGCAGCATGCGCCCGTGCAGCAGCGCCACCCGCAGATCAGGGAAGACCTCGCCCTGCAGCTGCGCGTACATCTCTTCGGCCGAGGGCAGATCGACATGCTCGCTCTCTTCGACCAGCGGGCAGATCACGAAGGCCTGGCGCCCCCGCTCGATCTCGCGGCGTATGTGGCGGTAGGCCTTCTCGCGCTCGTGCTTCTTGATCCACCTGGTGCGGATGGCCTGCCGTCCGGGCGGCAACTCGTCCAGCACCGAAGTGTCCAGGTCACCATAGATCGTCAGGGTCAGTGTCCGCGGGATGGGCGTGGCGGTCATCACCAACAGGTGCGGGTTGAAGCCCTTGTCGCGCAGGCGCTGGCGCTGCTCGACGCCGAAGCGATGCTGTTCATCGACCACCACCAGGCCCAGCGCGTTGAAGCGCACGTTGTCGGTGATCAGGGCGTGGGTGCCGACCACCAGGTCGACCTCGCCATTGGCGATGCCCTCAAGCACGCGGCGCCGCGCCTTCGCCCCCAGGCTGCCGGTGAGCAGCGCCACCCGGATGCCCTGGCCGCCCATATCTTCGGCGTCGCTCATACCCAGCAGCGCCTTGATCTCGGCCAGGCGCGCGGCTGCATCGGCGTCGAGGCGATCCTGCCAGTGCTCGCCCGCGGCAGCCCGTTGCGCCTCGCGCGGCACCCGCACCTGGCCGAGCAGCCGCTTGAGGCCCTTGTAGTGCTGTTCGGCCAGGATCTCGGTCGGCGCCATCATCGCCCCCTGGAAGCCGTTGCCGATCGCCTGCACCAGCGCGGCGGCGGCCACCACCGTCTTGCCCGAGCCCACATCGCCCTGTAGCAGCCGGGCCATAGGCACCGGGCGCGCCATGTCGGCGAAGATCTCGTCCAGGGCGCGCCGCTGCGCCCCGGTCAGGCTGAAGGGCAGCGCCGCCTGCAACTCTGCGTGCAGCTCGGGGCGCAGCTGCATGGCATAGCCAAGCTCGCCCTGCCAGAGCAGCTTGCGCTGCACCACGCCGAGCTGGATGAAGAGAAACTCGTCGAAGCCGAGGCGCAAGCGGGCCTGGGCCAGTTGCGCCTGGTCGTCGGGGTAGTGGATCTGAGCCAGAGCGGTGCCCAGCGGCATGAGCCCGGCCCGTTCGCGCACCGCCTGGGGCAGGTGGTCCGCCACCGTGGGCGTGACACTGTCGACCACCTGCTTGATCAGCCGGCGCGCGTTGCGGTCGATCAGGCCCCGTGTGAGCGGATGGACCGGCACCAGCCGCCCGGTGTGGAGGGTATCCCCATCGGGCGTATACGGTTCCCACTTCGGGCTGGTAAACTGGCGCAGCCCGTTGAAGGTGCTGACCTTGCCGCTCAGCACGATCATGCGCCCGACCGTCAGCTGCTTCGCTAGCCAGGGCTGATTGAAGAAGACCGCCTTGATCGCGCCCGTGTCGTCGCTGACCAGTACCTCAACCCGGCCCCGCCCCCCGCCGCCTACCAGGCGCACGTCGCTCACCTCGCCGATGATCGTCTCGCTCGCGCCGATGCTCAATTCAGCGATGCGCTTCTGCGCGCTGTAGTCGTCGTAGCGGTGGGGAACGTGGTAGAGGATGTCCTCAACGGTGCGCAGCCCGAGGCGCTTGAAGCCATTGGCGTCCCGCCGGCTGATGCCGGGCAGGCTCTCCACCGGATCGGCCAGCGCAAGTGTGCGCGGCGCCGGCGGGCTGGCGGCTTGTGCCACGGGCAGGCTGTCGGGCCGCCGGGCGCCAGCCTGCAGCCGCGCTGCTGGTGTCACCGGGCCAGGCGCTGGCCGGCGGAAGAGGGCGCGCAGTTCTTCAACCGCCTGCGTCACCCGGGCGCGCCGCTCGCCGGTCGACTGCTCGCCATAGCCGGCCAGCAGGGTGAGGGCCGCCTGCACTGCCGGCTCGGCGAGATCGCCATTGGCCGCCGCGCGCCAGCCTGCCAGGAACTGCTCCAGGCCCTCCGCCGTCGCGCCGTCGTCGCAGCCGCGGCGCAACTCCGCCGCCAGCGTCTTGCCGAGCAGGATGATATGCTCGCGATCACGCATAGCTTCCATCACACTGCGCCGCCTACGCCTCTTCGAAGCCCTCGAAGACCACCACGCCCATCGCGCCCGGGCCGAGGTGGGCGGCCACCGCCGGGCCAAAACGGGCGTGCCGCACCCGCTCGCGGGGAAAGATCGGGTCGATCTTCTCGAGCAGCTTCTCCACATCCTCGGGCGTAGAGACGTAGAGCACCGTGACCTCCTGGACGCGAGGAAAATCCTCGACGAAGGTAAACAGCCCCTCGATCGCCTTGGCGCGGGTGCGGGTGCGCTCGTAGGGCACGATCTCGCCCTCATCGAGAATCATCAGCGGCTTGATCCGCTGCATCGAGCCCAGCACCGAGCCGGCGATGGTCAGCCGCCCGCTGTGCTCCAGGTACTCCATGGTATCCACGAAGAAGACCACGTGGGTGTGGCGGATCGTCGCATGGATCAGCCGGCTCACCTCGTCGGGCGAGGCCCCGGCGCGCGCCGCCTGCGCCGCCGCGATCACCACCGAGCCCGTGCCCAGTGAGGCCGACTTGCTATCGACCAGTTCGAGGCGCGTCGTGCTGGCCGGCAGCCGGCTGCGCGCCAGGGCGGCATTGGCGTGGATATTGCCCAGCCGCGCGCCCAGGTGGATGGAGAAGATGTAGTCGACGTCACTGATCAGTTGCCGGTAGACCTGCTCGAACTGCGTCGCGGTGGGCGCCGCCACCTTCAGCCGGTGCGGGCCGCCGTTCACCAGTTCGTAGAGCAGGTCATCGCTGATGTCGACCCCGATGCGGTAGAGCTTCTCGTTGACATCGACGAGCAGCGGGACGACCTCGATGTCGAGCTCCTGCGCGAGCTCTGCTGGGATGTCTGCGGAACCATCGGTTACGACTTTGATCTTCGCCATCATCACGCCTGCTGGTTTGCCAAAGGCCCCGCGCTGTGGTATATTCTCGCGGAGATAGAGAGCTTCGATGCTGCTACGATTGGAGTTGATGAGCTATGGCTAAGTGTGAGCTGTGTGGCAAAGGGCCGTCATTCGGCAGCAATGTCAGCTTCTCGAAGCGCCACACCAAGCGCATGTGGCGGCCAAACTTGCAGAAGACGACCGTCATTGCTACCGATGGCAAGCCCGTTCAAATTCGGATCTGTACCCAGTGTATGCGCACCATGGTCAAGACCCGCTAGGCTGACCTGCTGCTGCACTACAAGAGGCCAGGGTCCCATTGAGGACGCTGGCCTCTCGTCTTTTGCCAGCCGCCTGTGACACTCGCATCTGCGCATCTGACGGGCCTCAGCAGCTGCGAGCGCATCGCTCCGGCCATTATAGCCCATCGCCAGGCCCGGCGCAATCAATTGCTACCCGGCGACGTACTCCAGCCACCCGTAGCGATCCTCGCGCTCGCCCTCGACCAGGCCGAAGAAGGCCCTCTGCACCGCGGTGGTCACCGGGCCGCGGTGACCCTGGCCCACGGTCAGCCGGTCGACCGAGCGGATCGGCGTCACTTCGGCGGCGGTGCCGGTGAAGAACAGTTCGTCGGCGATGTAGAGCAACTCGCGCGGGATAGCCTGCTGACGCACCTCGACGCCCAGTTCGCCCAGCAGCGTAATCACCGTGTCACGGGTGATGCCGCTGAGGATGGATGCGCTCACTGGCGGCGTGTATACCACTCCATCGCGCACCAGGAAGAGGTTCTCGCCGCTGCCCTCGCTCACCTGCCCCTGGTGGTCCAGCGCGATGCCCTCGGCGTAACCGTTGGCCATAGCCTCCATCTTGATCAGCTGTGAGTTGAGGTAATTGCCGCCTGCCTTGGCGAGCGCCGGCAGCGTATTCGGCGCAAAGCGGTGCCACGAGGCGACGCAAACATCGACGCCCTGCTCCATTGCCTCGGCGCCGAGGTACTTGCCCCACTCGATTGTGGCGATCGCCACCTCCACCGGGTTGTTCAGCGGGTTCACCCCGATCTCGCCATAGCCCCGATAGACCACGGGTCTGATGTAGCCCGCCCGCAGGCCATTGGCCCGCACCGTCTCCTTCACCGCCGCGACGAGCTGATCAAGCGTGTAGGGCAGCTCGGTGCGGTAGATCCGCGCCGACTCGACCAGGCGACGCATGTGCGGCGTCAGCCGGAAGACCGCCGGGCCGCGCGGCGTTTCGTAACAGCGGATGCCCTCGAAGAAGCTCGACCCGTAGTGCACCACGTGGGCCAGCACATGAATACGCGCCGCATCCCACGGGACCAGCTGCCCGTTGAACCAGATAAACTCCATCGGCTTGATCGCCATGATCACTCCTCACAGCTCGAACAACCGCTGCTGCACCAGCAAACGCTCCTCAGCGCGCCAGGTGGGCGCCCCCGCCGGCCCCCGGGCGGCCTGGCGCGGCAAGACCCCAATCCGTACCCCTGCCACGCCGGCCATATCCAGCACCCGCCGCACGCCGGCTCTGGCCATTTGTGGCGAGTTGGTCTGCGCCGAGAGATGGGCCAGCCAGACATCGCAGGCTGCGTCCGCGCAGACCCGGGCCAGCAGTTCGCCACACTGCACATTGTCGAGGTGGCCAAGCGCCCCACAGATGCGCTGTTGGAGCGCCCGGGGATAGGGCGAGGCGCGCAGCAACTCCCGATCGTGATTGGCCTCGACGACCAGCAGGTCGGCACCCCGTAAGGCCGTCACCGTGGCCTCGCTCCAGCTCCCCAGGTCAACCGCGACCGCCACGCTGGCGCCGCCCGCGCTGAGGCGCAGGCCCACCGGCTCGGCGGCATCGTGGGCGACGGGGAAGCTCTGCAGTTCGAACGGGCCGAGCGCCGCCAGCTGGCCCACCGGCAACTCCTCCACCACCACGCCTTCCAGCTCGGTGCCCAGCGCCTGCCGGGTCCTGGCATTGCAGACCACGGGGATGCCGTGGCGGCGGGCCAGGGCTGCGGCGCTGAGCGCGTGATCGCCGTGCTCGTGGGTCAGTAGCACAGCGCGGAGCTGCGCAGCCGCCAGGCCCTGGTAGCGCAGCAGCCCTTCGAGCGTGCGCAGGGCGATCCCGCAGTCAATCAGCAGCGCCGCGGTGCCGTAGCGCGCCAGCAAGGCGTTGCCACTGCTCCCCGAGGCCAGCGCGGTGATCGTGAGGCTCATTGGGTGCTCAGCATAACTTTGGTACCGGAATGTGCTGGATGTACCACTTACGAGGTTTCCTGGCATTTCCGCCCCCCTCCTAGCCTCCCCCCGCTGGGGGGAGGAGCCGGGTGCCCTCTCCCAGCGGAGGAGGGTTGGGGAGGGGGGGTTACCGCAAAACTTCGTTCACAGACCACTTACCCCGCTTCGGCCCAGCGCTCCAGGATCGCCCGGGCGGCCCGGGCGGCGACGGCGCGGTGGCTGATCTGGTTCTTGCGCTCGGCCGGCAGTTCGGCCAGCGTCATGTTCTCATCGAGCAGGTAGAAGAGCGGATCGTAGCCGAAGCCGCCCGTACCCCGCGGCTCGAACTCGATCACCCCGGGCAGCGTGCCCTCGGCCAGTTCGGTCGCATGGCCCGGGCGGGCCAGCGCGATCACGCAGACGAAGCGGGCCAGCCGCGCGTGCCAGGGTACGTCTTTCAGCTGCTCGAGGAGGTAGCGCAGCTGAGCTTCGCCCTGCACGCCCCCATAGCGCGCCGAGTGGATGCCCGGCGCACCGTTCAGCGCCGCCACCTCCAGGCCGCTGTCGTCGGCCAGGGTGGGCAGGCCACTCAGGGCCATGTAGCCCTCAGCCTTGAGAATGGCATTCTCTGCGAAGCTCGCCCCGGTCTCCTCGACCTCGTCGCCGATGCCCAGTTCGTCGAGCGTACGCAGCCTGAGCCCCAGGCCCGCGAAGATCGCCGCGAACTCGCGCAGCTTGCCCGGGTTGCGGGTCGCAATCAGCAGTTCGTGCATAGGCGCGAGTCTACGTCCGGTCGCGGCACTCTGTCAAGGTGTCATCCGCCCGCCGGGAGCCTTTCCCCTACTGGTGTTCACAAAGTATGCTATACTCCTCATGGTTCCCCCTACCGGAGGCCATCGTATTGCCTGCCGCTTTAGCTGACTGATCAGGATCAGTGATGAGCTTGATGATAATACTCTCGGCGCTGCGCGCCGTTGTCATTGCAAGCTGGTTGTTCTTGAAGCCAGTGCTTGGCTGGTTCTTCATTGTGATCGGCCTGATCGGCATGCCGATGCCGATCGTGAACGGGCTGATCTTTCTGGTAATCGGCCTGGCCCTGGTGGGCCCCCGCAACCGGGTGATACGCTGGAGCCGGGTGCACATCAAGCTGTTTCTCGCCCGTTGGGCCGAACTGACCACGCCCATGGTCGGTCCGCTCGGGCGCCTGGCGCAGCGCTCCGCGCAGCAGGTCTCGAAGCAGCATCGCCGCCTGCGCTGGTGGTGGATGGAGCGCAAGGCACGCCGCCACGGCCATGGCGTCGATCAGCCCCAGAACGTCGGCGGCTAGTCTGGTAGGCCGGCCACCGTACCTGGCCGGCTGCTGCACCTCTTAGCGATGATCACCATCCAGATCCGGTTGTTTGCGGCCCACCGCGATATCGTTGGTTGCCCGGAGCTTACTCTCGCCCAGCCAGCGGGCGCCACGCTCGGTGCGGTCTGGGCGCAACTGGTGGCCGATTACCCGGCGCTCGCCCGCTACACCGGGCGCCTGCTCTTCGCCGTCAATCAGCAGTTTGCCGACCCGACCACGGTGCTCCACGACGGCGATGAGGTTGCCTTCATCCCACCGGTAAGCGGTGGGGCGGCTGCAATTCCCAACCAGCTATGCCAGAGTTTCAGCCTTTTCTGATCACCGACCGGCCGCTCGATCCGGCGCCGCTGGTTGCCTATGTGCAAACCCCGACCGACGGCGCTGTGGTCACCTTCGCCGGTGTCGCGCGCAACAATTTCGCGGGCAGGCCCACGGCGTTGCTCAGCTACGAGGCCTATGCCGAGATGGCTGTCCCGGTCCTCGCACAGATCGCCGCGGAGGCCGCTGAGCGCTGGCCGATCGGGCGGGTCGCCGTCCATCATCGGGTCGGCTCGCTCGCAATCGGCGAGACGGCCGTCCTCGTGGTGGTGGCTGCGCCACACCGCCAGGAGGCCTTCCAGGCCGCCGCCTATGTGATGGACCGCATCAAGGAGATCGCGCCGATCTGGAAGCAGGAGCACTGGGCCGATGGCGCAGCTGAGTGGCGCGAGTAGCCGCCGCGGGCCCTGGATGGTTGGGGCTGGCCGTTTCCCTGCCTATGCCCGAGTTACCGGAAGTTGAAATCGCTGCCCGCTCCCTCGCGCCCCAGATCGTGGGTCGAACGATCGAGGGCGTCGAGCGGCTGGACTGGGAGCGAATGCTGGAGACCTTGCCCCTGCCGCGCTTCGCGCAGCTGATCGCCGGCCGGCGCATCCTCGCAACCCGCCGGCGTTCCAAGTGGGTGCTGATCGAGCTCGATGACGGCTGGACCCTCGCGGTCCATCTGCGCATGTCCGGGCGCCTGGAGGTGCACGGCCCCGCCGACCTGGCGCGCCCCCATGTCCACCTGGTGCTGCGGCTCGATGATGGACGGCGGCTGTTCTTCGATGATGAACGCAAGTTTGGCCGGGTACGGCTGCTCGATGCCAGCGGTCTTGCCGCCCTGGACGCCGCCCACGGCCCCGAGCCGCTGGATGCCGCATTCACCGCGGCCACCCTGGCAGGCATCCTGGCCGGGCGGCGAACACCAATCAAGTCGTTGCTGCTTGACCAGCGTAGGATCGCCGGAATCGGCAATATCTATGCCAGCGAGGCCCTCTGGCTGGCGCGCATTCACCCACTGCTGCCCGCCGCTGCGCTCGATGAGGCCGGGATCGTGGCGCTCCATGCCGCCATTCGTGAGGTGCTGACCAGCGCGATCATGCACGAGGGCAGTTCGCTGCGCAACTATCGCAACGGCTATGGCCTGCGCGGCCACAATCAGGAGCACTTCCTGGCCTACGACCGCGCTGGCCAGCCCTGCCAGCGCTGCGGCACACCGATCGCGCGCATCGTCGTGGCCCAGCGCAGCACGTTCTTCTGCCCCACGTGCCAGTAGGGCCGCAGCATTGGCTGCGCCAATGCTGCGGCCCTATTGAGTGCGCCGATCGTGCTCGGCGTACAGTCGATCGGCCAGGGCGCCCACCAGGGGAAACTCGTCGAACCAGCCGTTGCGTTCCTCCCAGAACTCGTCCAGGCTGCGCGCGCCCGCCCGTTCGTAGACCAGGGCCTGGCCGAGCATCTCCAGGCGGTCCAGGGCCTTGACCAGCCGCGCCTCGGGGGTGGCGCCCCGGCTGTACTCCTCCCAGAGGGCCAGGTAGCGTTCGGCCTGGGGCAGCCCGTCGAGCAACTCCAGCAGCGCCTTGCGCTCCGCCTCCTGCTTCGCCTGCACCCCAAAGAGCCGACGCGCCGAGGCCGGCAGGTCGCCGATCAGGGCCTCGGCCATATCGTGGAGCAGCGCCGTGGCCAGCAGTCGCTCGCGGTCAAGCTGGGGGTGCTGATCACCAACGATTAGCGCCAGGGCCGCCACCCCGAAGCTGTGTTCGGCAATACTCTCGACGTCGCCTAGCCCTCGCTGCAGCCAGCCCGTGCGTGGCAGCAGTTTGAGGGTCTGCAGGCGGATCTGTAGCTCGGCGAGGCTCGCAAGCGTCCGGTCCTCCATGGCTCCTCCTCATCGCCCCGGAGCGAGGGTCCGGGTGGTTGGGTGCAAGGGCAACCGCTGGCCAATGCGCCAGACTGCGCTGCGTACAGATGTAGTACGCACGCGGGTGAGCATTATCGCACCGCCCGCTCCTGTCCGTCAACCCGGGCATGGCCGATCCGTGGTATGCTTGGGGCCCTATGCACAGCCTGACGCTGCCCGTCGCCGGTGGGCTGATCGGCCTCGCCACCGTCGCCAACCTGCTGGCCCTGGTCTTCGGCCACCCCAACGCGGCGGGTACAGGCCGCATGATCCCCTGGCTCCAGCGCAGCACCTCGCTGCTGCTGGCCCTGGCTGCGTGGAGCCTGGCCCTGCTGGGCGCGGGCGGTGCCGCTGCTGCGCCCTACGCCTACGGGATCGCCGTGGGTATGAGCCTGTCGTTTGTCGCCGACCTGATCATGGCCGAGGTCATCCGGGTGCCCGACCGGGTGCTGGGCGGCATCGCGGTCTTCGGGCTGGCTCACCTGGCCTACCTGGCAGCAATGTTGCAACTGGATGCCGCCCTGGATCTGGACGCCGGCCCGGCGATGCTGGGCTGGAGCGTGGGGTTTCTGGCGGTGGCGTTGATCTACTGGCGGCTGGCCGTCGATACGCCGCAGGCGGTACCTCCGTTGCGCCTCGGCGCGCTGGGCTACCTGGGGCTGCTGGCGACGATGACGGGAGTGGCCTGGGGCGTGGCAACGCGCGAGCCCGCCCTGTGGACCCTGGCCGGCGGGGCGACGCTCTTTTTCATCTCCGACGCAATTCTGGGCAACCAGATCTTCCGCGCCAACCACTGGCCCGCTGTCGGCGATGTGGTCTGGCTGACCTACTTCACCGGTCAGGCCGGTATCGTCTGGGCGGTCTACCCGGCGTTGCTGCGGGGCTAAATACGCCCTCGTGGTACGATGCGACGCGAGCATACGGATCCTCCAGCCGGAGCCAGTGGAGCGCGCGTGCAGATCATCATCAGCGGGAGCTTCTGGTCGCAGCCTACCGTCGGGAGCGGACAGTATCTCCACGGGCTGCTGCGTTGCCTGCCGCAGGTGGCGCCGCAGCACGGCTATACGCTCGTCCAGCCGGCCGTTGCACCAGATGGCCCACCACTGCCCGCGGGCGTGGCAGGCGCCCGCCTGCGGACACCCTTCGACCGGCTGAGTGAGAACCTGGCCAAGCTCTGGTTCGAGCAGGTGGCGCTGCCGCGGGCCGCCGCCCGGCTGGCACGGCGTGGGCCGGCGGTGCTGCTGGTGCCGTACTTCGCACCGCCGCTGCGCTCCCGGCTCCCGGTGGTGACGACAGTGGGTGACATCATCCCACTGCTGCTCCCCGAGTACCGTGGCGGCCTGCACGTGCGGGCCTACATGGCCCTGGTGCGGCGGACCGTGCAGCGCAGCGCCCACGTGCTCACCTTCTCGGCCCGTAGCCGCGATGACATCATCGCCCACCTGCGGCTGCCGCCTGCGCGGGTCACGCCCGTGCTGCTTGCCGCGGGCGAGCAGTTCACCCCGGGCAACCACGCGGCTGCCTGCGCTGAGGTGGCCCGCCGCTACGGCATCAGTGGGCCGTTCATCTACTACGTGGGCGGCTTCGATGCGCGCAAAAACGTTGCGACGCTGCTGCGCGCCTTTGCCCTGCTCCGCGCCCGGGGCGTCCGCGCCACGCTGGTGCTGGCCGGTCGGGCGCCTGGCCGTGACCCGCGGCTCTTCCCCGACCTCAATGCGCTGATCGCCGACCTGGAGTTGGTGACGGCCGTGCATCGGGTGGACGTGCCCGTTGAAGACGGGCCGCTGCTCTACCGGGCATGCACCGTCTTCGCCTACCCCTCACGCTACGAAGGCTTCGGCCTGCCGCCGCTGGAGGCGATGGCCTGCGGCGCACCGGTGGTGGTGAGTGATGCGAGCAGTCTGCCCGAAGTGGTCGGCACGGCGGCGCTGCGCGTCGCCCCCGACGACGTGGTGGGCTGGGCCGCCGCATTGGGGCGGGTGCTGGGCGGCCCACGGCTGCAGGCCGAACTGCGCGCCCAGGGCCTGGCCCGGGCAGCGCAGTTCTCGTATCGCAAGGTCGCCGAAGAAACGCTGCGCGTATTGGAGCGGGTCGTCGAGGGGATGCCCGGGTGACGAGGCGACCGGGGGACACACCGCCGCCCCGTAGGGCCGAAGCATGCGCCTGGGGCGCACACCAGGCAACGGCGCCACCCGGTGGCGCATGCGTCGGCCTGACGCCGCCGTGGGATGACC
>DAOUBZ010000176.1:0-3021 GCA_034432515.1 Chloroflexaceae bacterium
CTTGCTGCGCGCGGCCAGGCTGCTCCGGCCAGGCGGGGCCGGTGCGGTCACGGTGGTGCGCTCAGCCACGGGCGGCAGAACAACACGCGCAGGTGTGAAGTCGGTGCGGGGGCGCGGGGCTGGTTGCTCGGCTGGCGGGGCTTCCAGCTCATCGGTCTCGCTTGCCAGGCGGTGAGGAGCCGGGGCCTCGTCGGTGCGCTCGGCCACGGGCGGCAGAACAACGCGCGCGGGCGTGAAGTCGGCGCGGGGGCGTGGGGCTGGTCGCTCGGCGGCCTGGGCTTCTGGCTCGGCGAGCTGAGCTTCCGGATGGGGGGCGGGCGGGGCCTCGTCGGTGTGTTTGGCCGGTGCGGGGGGCAGTGCGGCCTGCCCGGCAGCGTGCAGGGTGGCAGCGAGCTCCTCGGCGCTCAGCGGGCCGTGGAGGAAACGATAGACGCCGGCGGCTTCGGCCTGTGGGCGCGCGGATTCGTCGGCGGGACTGTACAGCACGACCCGGGTCGCGACCTCGAAGTTGGGGATGATCTCGGCGAGCTCGATCCCGCTCATCCCCGGCAGGTCAACCTCGGCGATCAACACCTCAGGCGGATTGGTGCGCATCTCCCAGAGCGCCTCGTCGGCAGACTCAAACAGCTGCACCGATACCGTGTCACCCAGGTGCTGAGGCAGATTGCGCAGCGTTGGGCTCGCTACAGCTACCACCATTACTCGATAGCTCATGGCCTTCTCTCACTGCTCGCGGCCGGGCGCCATGCCGGGCGCTTCCCGCGTCATACTGTCAGTAGTATACTCCAGGGCGGTTACCCGATGCGCACCGAAACGCGCGTGGGTCAGGGCTGCCCGTCGTGCAGCGGCAAGGCGAAGCTAAAGGTACTGCCGTGGCCCTCCGCGCTCTCGACCCAGACGACGCCGCCCTGGAGCATCGTGAGGTCACAGACGATGGCGAGGCCCAGGCCAACACCGCCCTGTTCACGGGTGAGCGAATTGGCGACCTGGTAGAAGCGCTCGAAGATGCGGCCCTGTCGCTCGCGTGGGATGCCGATGCCGTTATCCTGTACGCGCACCACGGCCCAGGCGGAGGACGGCGAGTCGCTGAGCCGGCGCAGGCTCGGATTGGCGACGGCCTGGCCGACGGCGGCGGCGAGTTGCTCGTGGGGCCAGCGCACAGTCTCGGCCTGGATCTGGCCGCCCTCGGGCGTGAACTTGATCGCGTTGGCCAGCAGGTTGCCGATCACCAGCAGCACCTTCTCGCGATCAAGCTCCATACGCAGCGGGCTTTCGGCTTCGACGAGGCGCAACTCCTGGCCCTTCTGCTGCGCGCTCGGGGCCAGCCGCTCAACGGCCTGGCGCAGCAGGGCATCGAGCGCAGCCGGCTCGAGGCTCAGCCTGGTCTGCTTGCGGTCGAGGTCGCGCAGGTGCAGCAGATCATCGACAATGGTCTTGATCCGTTCGGCCCCCGCCAGGACCCGTTCAGCATAGGCGCGCTGGTCGCCCTGGCTCTGGTCGTGCACCATTCTGGCGTAGCCCATCACGAGCGCAAGCGGGCTGCGCAGTTCGTGGGAGGCAATGGCGATGAACTCGCTCTTTAGCCAGTCGAGCTCACGCAGGCCCGTGTAGGCCGCATCGAGCTGGCTGTAGAGCTGGGCATTGCGCAGCGCGTTGCCGGCCTGGTGGGCGAGCAGGGCCAGGATCTCGACGGCGCCGGGCGTGCCGAGCGTGCGCTGGCTATCGCAGAGCAGCAGTGCGCCGATGACTTCGCCCTGGGCGCGCAGCGGCACGGCGAGGCCCTGGCTGAGTGGCCGGCCATCAGCATGGGCAAGTGGCTCGGCCATCGTCACCGGGAGTGGGCGCCCGGCGTGGATACTCTTGGCGACCGCCTCGCGTCCGGCGGGCTGGATCGTCGCCCCTGGCGGAGCGGCGAAGACCTGCGGCGGCTGGTCGTCGGTACCGGCCGTGAAGAGGAAGCCTGCCTCACTCGGGACGTGGTCACGGGCGCGGCTGAGGATCTCGCGCGCCAGTTGCTCGCGATCGAGGATGGCATTGATCGCCTCGCTACTGTGCAGCAGCTGTTCGAGCGCTCGCAGGCGCAGGCTCTCCTGGAGCAGGTGGCGCCGCTGCAAGGCCTGGTCGACGACGATGCGCAGTTCGTCGAGCTCAAAAGGCTTGGTGAGATAATCGGCCACGCCGCGGCGCACCGAGGCGTGCAGCGTATCGACCGAGCTGTGCCCGGTCATGATCACCACCGCGATCGCCGGGTCGATCTCGCGGGCAATCCGGGCGAGATCGAGGCCGCTGCGACCAGGCATCCTGATGTCGGTCAGCAGCAGGTCGAACGGCCCCTGCGTGCGCAATGCGGTGATCGCACCGTCGGCCTCGGTGGTAGTCAGCACCTGGTGCCCGGCAGCGCCGAGTGCGCGGGCGCAGAATGAGCCCATGGTGACATCATCATCGGCGATCAGCACGCGGGCCGGGGGGATGCTGCTGGACTGTGGATTGGGCAAAGCTGGGTGCTGGGTCATATGTAGCGGCGCCTGGTGTTGGGCCGAAGCATTGGCGCAGCCAATGCTCCGGCCTTACGGGGGGCTCCCAGTGCGCCATGGACCTCCGCGTACGGTTATGGGAGTACTTCCACGCAGCTGCGTGGCAACCAGAGGCTGGCGCCATCATCGGTCTGGACCTCAACGGCAGCCACGCGCGCGCCTGAGGCGACCCGGCGCGGCGCAGCCGGCAGGCTGCGCACGGTGGCCAGCTGGCCGAGATGGGCGTCGTCAAGCAGGCGCACGCTGGCGCCCGCGCGCAAGGGCGGGCGGGGCGGCTCGATCTGCGCGCCCCGGGTGAGCGGCACCACCACCCGGGGACGGCGCAGCGGGTGGCGCAGACTGGTCTGGCCATCGATCAGCGCCTCCTGCCGGTCCTGGGCGCTGAGCAGGTCGAAGATGGCCTGGTTCATCGGACGAACCCCGAAGCCCTCGGTGACAATGATGGTCAACCCCGGATCAACGGGCCGGTCGTCGGACAGGGGCCAGG
>DAOUBZ010000177.1:0-32288 GCA_034432515.1 Chloroflexaceae bacterium
CCGGTGGCGATCGAGGAGGGCCTGCGCTTCGCCATCCGCGAGGGCGGACGCACCGTCGGCGCTGGCGTCGTCACCAAGATCACCGAGTAGCTGGCTCTTCGGTGGGGTGAGGTGCTGCGCCTCACCCCACCGCACTGCGATAGAGGAAGACTATGGCCAAGCAGAAGGTCCGTATCCGCCTCAAGGCATACGACCACAAGATCCTGGATCAGTCGGCACGCCAGATCGTCGAGGCCGCCGAGCGCACCGGTGCGCTGGTGGCCGGCCCGGTACCCCTGCCTACCAAGATCGAGAAGTACAGCGTCATCCGATCTGGCTTCATCGATAAGGACTCGCAGGAGCAGTTCGAGATTCGTACGCATAAAAGGCTCATCGATGTGCTTGATCCTAGCCAGCAGACGATCAATGCTCTGATGAAATTGAATCTGCCGGCCGGTGTGGATATCGAGATCAAGCTGTAAGCCGGAATACGATGAGAGCGAGAGAGCAAATCCTCTCTACCAGTAACGCTCTCGCAGATGACCTGGTTGCGATAGGGAACGCCCGTTAGAAAGAAAAGGCAGCCGCTGCGCAGTGACGCATGCTGCGGAGGTAGCAGTAATGGTACACGGAATGTTGGGCCGCAAGGTCGGCATGATGCAGGTCTTCACCGAGCGCGGCGAGGTTGTCCCGGTCACGGTGATCAACGCCGGGCCCTGTGTGGTCACGCAGGTGCGCACCCCCGAGCGCGATGGCTACGCGGCCGTGCAGCTTGGCTTCGAGCAGGTGCCGGCCCGTAAGCTGACCCGGCCCCAGCAGGGTCACCTGAAGGGCGCCGGCACGCTTGTGCGCATCCTGCGCGAGTTTGGCGCCGATGACCCGCAGGCCCATAGCGTCGGCGAGGTGATCAACGTCGATCTGTTCCAGGCCGGCCAGAAAGTCGATATTTCCGGCACCTCCAAGGGCCGTGGCTTCGCCGGTGTGGTCAAGCGCCATGGTTTCCGCGGCGGCCCCAAAACCCACGGCCAGAGCGACCGCCATCGCGCCCCCGGCTCGATCGGCGCCGGCACGACCCCCGGACGGGTCTGGAAGGGTCAGAAGATGGCCGGCCGGATGGGCGGCAAGCGGGTGACGGTGCAGAACCTCGAGGTGGTCGAGGTGATCCCCGAGCGCAACCTCATCCTCGTCAAGGGCTCGGTGCCTGGCGCGCGCGATGGCCTGCTCCAGATCCGCCGCGCGGTGAAGGGCTAAAGGTGATACGAGATGCAGACGACACTATACAACCAGGCCGGCGAGCAGATCGGCAGCCTTGAACTGAGCGAGTATATCTTTGGCGTGACGCCGAATGTGCCGGTGATGCACCAGTATGTGGTCATGCAGCACGCCAATGCCCGCCTGGGGACGCACAATACCCGTGGCCGCGGCGAGGTGCGTGGCGCGACCCGTAAGCTCTACCGCCAGAAGGGCACCGGCCGCGCGCGCCAGGGCTCGATCCGCGCCCCCCATCGCAAGGGCGGCGGCGTGGCCCACGGCCCGCATCCGCGCTCTTACCGGCTCCAGATGCCGAAGAAGATGCGTCGGCTCGCGGTGCGCTCGGCCCTCTCCGCCAAGTATGCCGCCGCGCAGATCCGCTTTGTTGACGCGCTGAGCTTTGAGAAGCCGCGCACCAAAGATGCCGTCGCCTTCCTGCAGGCCCACGGCCTGAATGGCAAGACGCTGATCGTCGTCGATAGCAAGAGCCCGCAGAATATGGTCGTCCAGCGCTCGGCCAACAACCTGCCCCACGTGAAGACCATTCTGGCTAGCTACCTGAATGTCCGTGACCTGCTGCAGTACGACAATATTGTGCTGCCCCAGGCCGCCATCGCCGTGATCGAGGGCATCCTGGGCGAGAACGCCGGCGCCGCGGCGCGTGAAGAGGAGTAGTTCCGATGCCAACGCCGCACGAGATTATCATTCGCCCGCTGATCACCGAGAAGAATACCGCGCTGATGGTCGATAACAAGTATTCCTTCGAGGTGCTGCGCAACGCGAGTAAACCTCAGATCAAGCGCGCCGTCGAGACGATCTTCAACGTTACCGTCACCCGCGTCCATACGATGAATGTGCGTGGCAAGTTGAAGCGCCGTGGCCGTGAGACGGGCTATACCCGGGACTGGAAGAAGGCAATTGTGACCCTGGTCCCCGGTGACCGGATCGAGATCTTCGAGAGTTAGTCGCCGTCGTTGACCGAAGGCGTGCGCTAGCGGTCAATACGGCTCCGTGGGCGTCGGAACTGAGCGACGCCCTCACCCGCCAGGGAGAAGACAGATGGGTGTGCGGAAATACAAACCAACCTCGGCGGGCCGGCGCAATATGTCGGTCTCAACCTTCGAGGAGCTTACGAAGGGCAAGCGCCCCGAGCCCAGCCTGATCGAGCCGCTGCGCAAGCGTGCCGGGCGCAACAACCAGGGCCGCATTACGACCCGCCATCGGGGCGGTGGCCATAAGCGCTTCTATCGCATCATCGACTTCAAGCGCAATAAGCACGGCATTCCGGCCCGCGTCCAGGCGATCGAGTACGACCCGAACCGCTCGGCGCGCATCGCTCTGCTGGCCTATGCCGACGGCGAGAAGCGCTATATCATCGCGCCGGTGGGGGTCAAGGTCGGCGATGTGCTGGCCAGTGGCCCCGATGCCGATATCCGCGTGGGCAATGCCCTGCCCCTGAGCGCCATCCCGCTCGGTACCCAGGTGCATAATGTCGAGCTGGAGATTGGCCGCGGTGGGGTGCTGGTGCGCAGTGCTGGCACCTCGGCCCAGTTGATGGCCAAGGAGGGCGACTACGCTACCCTGCGCATGCCCTCCGGCGAGATGCGTATGATCCACCTGCGCTGCATGGCCACCATCGGCCAGGTCGGCAATGTGGACCACCAGAACATCCGCATCGGCAAGGCCGGGCGCAACCGCTGGCTTGGCCGCCGGCCCACCGTGCGCGGTACCGTGATGAACCCGCGTGACCATCCTCACGGTGGTGGCGAGGGGCGGGCGCCGATCGGGATGAGCACGCCCAAGACCAAGTGGGGCAAGCCTGCCCGTGGGGTGAAGACGCGGAACAACAAGCGCACGGATCGCTTCATCGTGCGCCGGCGCAGAGTCTAGCGGCGCAGGGCGCGGTGCCGCTGCGGCACGCGCCTGCAGGAGGAATCAGCTATGTCCCGTTCGTCGAAGAAGGGACCATACGTCGATATCAAACTACTCGAACGGGTGGAGACCATGAATCGCAGCAACGAGAAACGGGTGCTGCGCACCTGGTCACGCGATTCGACCGTCTTCCCCCAGATGATCGGTCATACCATCGCGGTGCACGATGGCCGCCGCCATGTTCCGGTCTATATCACCGAGAACATGGTCGGCCATAAGCTCGGCGAGTTCGCGCCCACCCGGCAGTTTCGCGGCCACGGCGGCAAGAAGGCCGATAAGCGCGGCAAGATGAAGTAGCGCCTGGAGCGCAGACGAGTACAACGATGGAAGTCAAAGCTGTCACGCGCTATGTGCGCATCTCGCCGCTCAAGGTTCGCCTGGTGATGGATGTGGTGCGGGGCATGCCGGTCGAAAAGGCGCTGGCAACCCTGAGCTACATGCCGCAGAAGGCGGCCCGTGAGGTGGCGCGTACCATCAAGTCGGCCGCCGCGAATGCGGAGCATAATTTCGACCTGGACCGGGACGCGCTGTTCATCAAACGCATCTATGCCGACCAGGGTCCGGTGCTCAAGCGGTTCATGCCGCGCGCGCGTGGTATGGCAAACCAGATCCGCCGGCCGACGACCCACATTACGGTGATCGTCGATGATGGCGCTGAGTATTAGCTGCCAGGAAGCTAGGAGGCACACTTGGGACGCAAAGTTCATCCGATCGGCTTTCGCCTCGGCTACATCAAAGACTGGCAGTCCAAATGGTTTGCTGAGCGTGGGATGTACACGGCCCAGCTCCACGAGGATCTGGCCCTGCGCAAGCTGATTGCCAAGGAGTTGGCCAACGCGGGCGTCTCGCGCATCGAGATCGAGCGCTCGGCCAATAAGATCGAGGTCACGGTCTACACCGCCAAGCCCGGTATTGTGATCGGCAAGCGTGGCGCGAATGTGGATCAGTTGAAGAATACGCTGGAAAAACGGACGGGGAAGAAGATCAAGCTGAATATTCAGGAGATCCATCAGCCGGAACTGGATGCGCAGCTGGTGGCCGAGAGTATCGCCGAGCAGATCAATAAGCGCGTGAGCTACAAGCGCGCCATGAAGCAGGCAGTGCAGCGAGCAATGCGCCTCGGCGCTCAGGGGGTGCGCATCAAGTGCTCCGGGCGCCTCGGCGGCGCCGAGATGGCCCGTATTCAGAGCGAGAGCGAGGGTCGCGTGCCGCGCCATACGCTGCGCGCCGATATCGACTATGCGACCGTCCATGCCCATACCACCTATGGACGGATCGGGGTCAAGGTCTGGATCTATAAGGGCGAAGTCTTCCCCGACCAGCTGGGCAAGGCCCAGGTGGAGCAGCAGATGAGCGCGCCGGCGCCGGAACGTGCCGAGCGCAGCGAGCGTGGCGGTGAGCGCCGGGCGAGGAGGGGTGATAATGCTTCTGCCTAAGCGCACCAAGTACCGCAAACAACAGAAGGGCCGGAGTGAAGGCCTCTCCTATCGCGGCAATAGTGTGGCCTTCGGGGAGTATGGCCTGATGGCCCTGGAACCGGTCTGGATCACTAGCCGCCAGATCGAGTCGGCCCGCCGAACGATCACCGGGTACGTGAAAAGAGGGGGTAAAGTTTGGATCAGAATTTTCCCGGACAAACCAGTGACCCAAAAGCCTGCTGAAACACGTATGGGCGGTGGTAAAGGTAGTGTAGACCACTGGGTGGCCGTGGTTAAGCCGGGCCGCGTGATGTTCGAGCTCGCCGGCGTGCGCGAGGAAGTAGCCCATGAGGCGCTCCGTCGCGCCGCCCAGAAGCTGCCGATCAAGTGCAAGATCATTACGCGCGATGACGTGGAGCCGGAGGTGAGTAGTGGCGACGGCGAATGAACTGCGCAACCTGGACGATGCAAAGCTCCGGGAGCAGCTTACGGGCTACTACGAGGAGCTCTTCAATCTGCGCTTCCAGAAGGTCACCGGGCGCCTCACCAATACGGCTCGCCCGCGCCAGGTGAAAAAAGAGATCGCGCGGATCAAGACTGTCCTGCGCGAGCGCGAGCTGGAGCAGGAGTAGGACGATGAGCGAGCTTGAACAGCAGCCCACGGTCCGCAAGACCCAGAAGGTCGGGCGGGTGGTCAGCGATAAGATGGACAAGACGGTGGTGGTGGCGGTCGATTATCTGAAGCCGCACCCGCTCTACCGCAAGATCATCCGCAGGACCAGTAAGTTTCACGCCCACGATGAGGAGAACGCCTGCAAGACGGGCGATGTGGTGCGTATCGAGGAGACGCGCCCGCTGAGCCGCACCAAGCGCTGGCGGGTGATCGAGATTGTACAGCGCGGCGAGGAGTAACGGCCATGATCCAGGTACAGACGCGCCTCAAAGTTGCCGACAATACCGGCGCCAAGGAGATCATGTGCATCCGTGTCCTCGGCGGCTCGGTGGTCAAGTATGGCCGCGTGGGCGATGTGATCGTCGCCACCGTGAAGCAGGCCGCGCCGGGCGGCGCGGTGAAGAAGGGCGAGGTGGTGCGCGCGGTGATCATCCGTACCGCCAAGGAGTATGGCCGCCCCGATGGCTCGCACATCCGCTTCGATGATAATGCCGCGGTGATCATCGGGAAAGAGAATAACCCGCGCGGTACACGCATCTTCGGGCCGGTGGCCCGCGAGTTGCGCGAGAAGCAGTTTATGCGCATCGTATCGCTCGCGCCCGAGGTGCTTTAGCAACTGGCCGTGGCCCGTGGGCCGCGCGCTACTGGTAGGGGATCGTTATGCACGTCAAGACTGGTGATGAGGTGCTGATCATCGCCGGGAAGGATAAGGGCCAGCGCGGCAAGATCAAACGCACCATTCCCCGCGAAGGGCGGGTGGTGGTTGAGGGGCACAATATCGTCAAGCGCCATACGAAGCCCCGCGGCCCTGGCAAACCCGGTGGGATCATCGAGATGGAGGCACCACTCGACGCCTCGAATGTGATGCTGATCTGTCCTAGCTGTGGCCACGCCTCGCGAACGGGCCATCGCTTCCTGGAGGAGACCGATCATAAGGGCCGGCCACGTAAGGTTCGTTTCTGTAAGGCCTGTGATGCGGTCATCGATAAGTAGGAACTGCGCAGGGCCGGAGGCCCATCGCTCCGGGCGCTGCTCGCCCCGGCGCCTCCAAGCCCCTGGAGATACGCACCTATGACAGTTCGTTTGCGTCAAAAATACCTGCAGGAGGTCGTCCCGGCGCTCCAGCAGGAGTTCAAGTTCACGTCGGTGATGCAGGTGCCCCGGCTGGTCAAGATCGTGGTCAATGTCGGCGTCGGTGAGGCCGTCCAGAACTCCAAGGCCCTCGATGCCGCGGTCAGCGACCTGACGACGATTACCGGCCAGAAGCCGGTGATCACACGGGCCAGGAAGTCGATCGCCTCGTTCAAGCTCCGTGAGGGCATGGCGATCGGCGCGATGGTCACCCTGCGCGGCGAGCGCATGTATGACTTCTACGATCGGCTCGTGAACCTGGCCCTGCCGCGTATCCGCGACTTCCGCGGGGTCAGCCGGCGCTCGTTTGATGGGCGGGGCAACTATAGCCTCGGCCTGCGCGAGCAGATCGTCTTCCCGGATGTCGACTACGACAAGATCGATAAGTTGCGAGGCCTCGAGGTGGTGATCGTGACGAGCGCCACCAACGATGAGCACGCTTACGCCCTGCTCAAGCGCCTCGGTATGCCATTTCGTGATTAGCGCCGCTCCCAACCTTTCGCGCTGGCAGCACTGCGCTGTCCAGAACGACCGCTTGCTGCGGACCGGCGCCCGGTCTGGGCCAGGAGCAACGGCTCACCAGCCCAACAGTTGAGGAGGAATGACCCTTGGCAAAGACATCGTGGATCGTCAAGGCGAACCGCCCGCAGAAGTATAAGGTTCGCGAATACAATCGCTGTAAGGTGTGCGGGCGCTCGCGGGCGTATATGCGCAAGTTCGGGATGTGCCGCATCTGCTTCCGGGAACACGCCCTCAAGGGGCTCATTCCGGGTGTGGTCAAATCCAGCTGGTAAGCGCCCGTCCGCATCCCTGGTCGCGACTGGCTGTGTTGGCCGGGCCCGGCCAGGTGCCGCGGATAGGCGCGCCGTCGTACCGTGGACAGGCAGATACGGGACACGCTGGTTCCTGACCGGCGCCCGACGTGTGAGGAGGCTCCCAGTGAGCGTTAACGATCCTATCGGCGACATGCTGACGCGCATCCGCAATGCCTGTATGGCGCGTCATGCCGTTGTCAATATCCCCTCGTCCAAGATGAAGCTGTCGATCGCCGAGATCCTCAAGCGCGAGGGGTTCATCAAAGATTACACCGTGATCGAGGGCAAGCCCTTCGATACGATCTCGATCACGCTCAAGTATATGCCGGACCGCCGCCCGGCGATCACTGGTCTGCGCCGCGTGAGTAAGCCCGGCCTGCGCATCTATACGAAGCGCGAGGATATCCCACGGGTGCGTGGCGGCCTCGGTCTGAGCATCCTCTCGACGCCCAAGGGCGTGCTGGCCGGCCACGATGCCTGGCGCGAGCGCGTGGGCGGCGAGGTGCTCTGCTACGTCTGGTAGGGGAGGAAGCTGCCATGTCGCGTATTGGGAAGAAGCCGATTGCCCTGCCGAAAGGCGTGGAGGTGCAGGTTGCCGCGGGCAACCTGGTGACGGTGAAGGGACCCAAGGGTACCCTCACCCAGCAACTGCACCCCGACATGATCATTGCGCAGGAGAATGGCACGCTGAGCGTCAATCGCCCGTCTGATCAGAAGGAGCACAAGGCGCTCCACGGCCTGACCCGCACCCTGCTGCACAATATGGTCGTTGGCGTCACCGATGGCTGGACCCGCGCCCTGGAGATCAATGGCGTCGGCTACCGCGCGGTGCTCGAGGGCAAGACGCTGGTCCTGAACCTGGGCTTCTCGCACCAGGTGCGCCTCGACCCGCCGCCGAACGTCCAGTACATCGTGGGTGAGCGCAAGAGTGCCAGCGAACCGCTCGGCCTGCAGGTGCGTGGCATCGACAAGCAGGTGGTCGGCGAGGAGGCGGCTCGCATCCGCGGCCTGCGCCCGCCCGAGCCCTACAAGGGCAAGGGCATCAAGTACGCCGAGGAGAAGATCCGCCGCAAGGCCGGCAAGGCCGGTAAGGCCAAGTAACGGTTCAGTTGCCCCGGCAGCCGGGTTCAGGTGAAACGGGCGAAGCATACGACGCAAAATCGATGGGGGATGCAGTCTCCATCGCCAGCGCAAGGATACAACAATGGGTAGGCGATCTCCACGTGATCTGCGTATTCGGCGCCACCGCCGCCTGCGCAAGCGCGTGAGCGGCACACACGAGCGGCCGCGCCTGAGCGTGTTCCGCAGCAATGCGCATATCTATGCGCAGGTGATCGATGATATCGACGGGCGCACCCTGGTGGCCGCCTCGACCACGGAGAAGGGCTGGAGTGCCGGTGATGCCAGGACCAAGACCGACGAGGCCGCGATCGTCGGGCGACTGGTGGCCGAGCGGGCGCTTGCCGCCGGGGTGACCACGGTGGTGTTTGATCGCGGTGGCTACAAGTACCACGGGCGGGTGAAGGCCCTCGCCGAGGCGGCGCGCGCGGCCGGTCTCAGTTTCTAGGCCCAGGGGGCCGCTTTGGGAGGAATCGTGAAGCAAGAACGTATCAACCCCGATGCGCTGGATCTTGAGGAGCGCGTCGTCCAGATCAATCGCGTGTCCAAGGTGGTCAAAGGTGGCCGGCGCTTCAGCTTCAGCACCGTGGTCGTCGTTGGTGATGGCAAGGGCCACGTCGGCGTCGGCATGGGCAAAGCCGCTGAGGTGCCCGAGGCGATCCGCAAGGGCACTGAGGCGGCCAAGAAGAATATGATCCGCGTGCCGCTGGTCGGTGGCACGGTGCCCCACGATGTGCTGGCCAAGTTCGCCGCCACCAAAGTGATGCTCCGCCCGGCTGCCCCCGGCACCGGGGTGATCGCGGGGCGCGGCGTGCGCCCGGTGGTTGAGGCCGCGGGGATCAAAGACGTGCTCTCCAAGGTCTATGGCAGTAACAACCCGGTGAACGTGGTTAAGGCGGCCTTCCAGGCGCTCAGTGAGCTGACCTCGCTGAACGAAATGGCTCGCCGCCGCGATATGACACCGCGCGAACTGGCTGCCCGGCGCGCCCGCCGTGAACCGACTGGCGAGGAGGCTGCCGTATGAGCAAGCTGCGTATTACCTATACCAAAAGCACGATTGGCTATGCCCGCGACCAGAAGGAGACCGTCAGGTCGCTCGGTCTGCGCAAGCTCGGCCAGTCGGTGATCAAGCCGGATAATCCCGCCATCCGGGGCATGGTGTTCAAGGTGCAACACCTGGTCACGGTGGAGGAGCTCTCCGATGAGGTGACGGCATGAAACTGCACGACCTGAAGCCCGCCGAGGGCTCGCACCGCAAAGCCAAGCGCGTTGGCCGCGGCCATGGCTCGGGCAAGGGCAAGACGGCCGGCAAGGGTATGATGGGCCAGAAGGCCCGGCGTGGCCCCGGGCCCTACCGCACCTTTGAGGGTGGTCAGAACCGGCTGGTCAAGCGTATGCCCTTCAAGCGCGGCTTTACCAATATCTTCGGCACCGAGTACGAGACGGTCAATGTTGGCCGGCTGGCGGACTGGCCGGCCAGCCGAGAGGTGACGCCGGAGACACTGCTGGCGGCGCGCGTGGTGCGCCGCAAGGCGCTCCCGGTCAAGATCCTTGGCGATGGCGAACTCACCCAGGCCCTGACGGTACGGGCCCACAAGTTCAGCGCCAGCGCCCGCCAGAAGATCGAGGCCGCCGGCGGCACGGTCGTCGAGTTGCCCTGGGAGGTCGAGCGCCACTCGCGCTCCCGTGGCCCGAATCCGTCGATGCGCAACGCTGCGGCCAAACCGGCCAAGGCCTAGTCAAGCCACCAGTCAGGCTCCCGGGGAAGGGGCGGTGACGCCCGCATTGTAGGTCGGCCCGGCGGGTGGCGCCCGGGGCGCCCGCTGAGCGAGGGATACCATCGATGCTTCAGGCTCTTGTTCGCGCCATTCAGTTGCCCGATCTGCGGCGGCGCATCCTCTTTACCCTGGGGATGCTGCTGATCTTCCGCCTGATCGCGCATATCCCCGTGCCGAATATCAACCCGGACTCGCTTGAGCAGCTGCGGCAGGCCCTCGCGACCAACCAGTTGGCCCAGTTGCTCAACCTCTTCGCCGGCGGCGCGCTGCAGAACTTCTCGGTGGCGGCGATGGGCGTCTACCCGTACATCACTGCCTCGATCATTATGCAGTTGCTCCAGCCGCTGATCCCGGCGCTCCAGGAGTTGCAGCGTGAGGGCGAACAGGGCCGCATCAGGCTCAACCGCTACCAGCTGTGGCTGACCATCCCGCTCGCCTATCTGCAGGCCTACGGGCAGACGCTGACCATCGAGCGCAGCCTGGGCGTCGGCCAGTCGCTGTTCCGCTCGCCGTTCGATATCGTCAACAACTTCCTACCTACCTTCACCGTCCTCACGACCATGGTCGCCGGTACGATGCTACTAGTCTGGCTCGGTGAACAGATCAACGAGCGCGGGATCGGCCAGGGGATCTCGGTGATCATCTTCGGCGGGATCGTCTCGCGCCTGCCGGCGCTGATCGTACAGGGTGTGCAGATCAGCCAGGCCGGCGATGTGGGCACCTTCCTGGGCATTATCAGCTTCCTGGCGATCGGCCTGATCACGATCATCGGGATCGTGCTGATCCAGGAGGGCCAGCGGCGCATCCCCGTCCAGTACGCAAAGCGCGTGCGCGGCAACAAAGTCTATGGCGGGCAGAGTAGCCATATTCCACTCAAAGTGAACATGGCCGGCATGATCCCGCTGATCTTTGCCCAGAGCATCATTATCTTCCCGGGGATCGTGGCCTCGTGGTTCTACCGCCCCGGCGCCGAGGGCTTCGGCAACGCCCTGGCTGGCTTCTTCTACAACACCTTCAACCCGACGGGCCAGGGCGGCGGTTGGTTCTATATGACCCTGCTGTTCCTGCTGACGGTCGGCTTTACCTACTTCTACACCATCGTGCTCTTCCAGCAGCAGGACATCCCGGATAGCCTGCAGCGCAACGGTGGCTTCATCCCCGGCATCCGGCCGGGCAAGCCGACCGAGCAGTACCTCAGCCGGGTGCTGAACCGGATCACGCTGGCTGGCGCGCTGTTCCTCGGAGTGATCGCCGTCTTGCCCTTCATCACGCAGACGATCACCGGGCTGCAGCTCGGCCTCGGCAGCACCGCGCTGCTGATCGTGGTGGGCGTCGCAGTGGATACCATGCGCCAGCTCGAGGCGCAACTGGTGATGCGCGACTACGAAGGCTTCCTCAGCCGATGACGCGGCCTGTCACAGAAGCCGTCGGGTGTGGTATCATCGCCATAGGCAGTCGGGTGTAGCTGAACGAAAAGAGCGTCGCATATGACCACCAACGTAATTCTGCTTGGGCCTCCGGGTGCGGGGAAGGGTACGCAGGCGAAGACGCTTGCCGAGCGAACGTCGTTGACCCATGTGGCGAGCGGCGATCTCTTCCGGGCAGCGCTGCGCGAGGGCACCGAGTTGGGCATGCTTGCCAAGTCATACATGGACCGGGGCGAGCTGGTGCCGAACGAGGTGGTCATCCGCATGATCCTCGAGCGCGTGGCCCAGCCTGACTGCGCCCTCGGCGTGATCTTCGACGGCTTTCCGCGCACCCAGGAGCAGGCCGTGGCGCTCGAAGCCTCGATGGCCGAGCACAATAGCAAGATCGACGCGGTGCTCTACCTCTCGGTGCCGAACGAAGTCCTGCTGCGCCGGATTGCCGGTCGGCAAACTTGCAAAACCTGCGGAGCTACGTATAATATCTATTATTTCCCGTCCCATCGGCCGGGAATTTGTGATGCGTGCGGCGGCAAACTCTATCAGCGCAGCGATGACTCAATGGAGACCGCGCAGCACCGTCTCAATGTCTACTACGAACAGACGATGCCGCTGATCGAGTACTATCAGCGCCAGGGCATCCTGCACGAGGTGGATGGCCAGCACGAAATCTCGTGGGTGACCGATGCGATGCTGAAGGCGCTCAGCAAGTACCTGGAGCCGTCGGCACAGCCGAAGGAGTGATATGTCGAAAAAGAAGGATGTCATCGAGATGGAGGGCACCATCACGGAGCCGCTGCCGAATGCGATGTTCCGGGTGGAGTTGGAGAATGGTCACGAGGTGCTGGCCCATATCTCGGGCAAGATGCGCATGAACTATATTCGCATTTTGAAGGGCGATCGGGTGCTGGTTGAGCTTTCGCCCTACGATCTGACGCGGGGGCGCATCACCTATCGTTATAAGTAGCTGGTAAAGAGCGGCGTGGCCGGGTCAGACACTCGGCATAGTTTCGGCGACCTACCAGTCGCTGCGGGGAGGCCTGTGATGAAAGTACGCGCGTCGGTCAAGCCCCGCTGCGAATACTGCAAGGTGATCAAGCGTAAGGGTGTGATCCGCGTGATCTGCTCGCGCACACCGAAGCATAAGCAGCGTCAGGGTTAGGATGGGACGGAACGTGGCGGATGTGATGTCTGCCGGAAGATAGCAGCCTACGAGGAAGGGCATGGCACGTATCGCCGGGGTTGATATTCCCCGCAACAAGAAGGTTGGGATCTCGATCACCTATATCTATGGGATCGGGCGCTCAAATGGCGCCGAGTTGCTGCGCAAGGCCAATGTCAACCCCGACGCGCGCGTGCGCGACCTGACGGAGGAAGAGGTTGGCCGTATCCGCGAGATCGTCGACCGCGAGTATCGCGTCGAGGGTGACCTGCGCCGTGAGGTCCAGCTCAATATCAAGCGCCTGATGGATATTGGCTGCTACCGGGGGCTGCGGCATCGCCGCGGCATGCCCGTGCGCGGCCAGCGCACGCGGACCAACGCCCGTACCCGCCGTGGTCGCAAGGGCCAGGCGATCGGGATCAAGAAGAAGACGAAGAAGTAGTAGCCAGCGGGCGGGGTGGCGCGGCAGCTTCGCCGCTGCGATCTGACGCCGCACGCGTTGGCCTGACCGGAAGCGATCACGCGCACAGGTGGGCGCTCACCCGCTCGCCTGTGCCAACTGTGTATCTTAAGGAGCATGGCATGCCCCCAAAGGGACAGAAGACCGGTGCGGCCTCCCGGCAGCGCGGCAAGCGCCGCGAGCGTAAGAATGTGCCCCGCGGCCAGGCACATATTCTGAGTACCTTTAACAATACGATCGTCACGATCACCGATCCCCAGGGTGCGGTGATTTGCTGGGCCAGCGCTGGTCAGGGTGGCTTCAAGGGCTCGCGCAAGAGTACCCCCTACGCCGCTCAGGTTACCGCCGATGCAGCCGCCCGGAAGGCAATGGAGAATGGGATGCGCTCGCTCGAGGTCTTTGTCAAGGGCCCGGGCTCCGGCCGTGAGGCAGCCATCCGTTCGCTGCAGGCCGCTGGCCTGCAAGTCACGTCGATCACCGATGTGACGCCGATTCCGCACAATGGCTGCCGCCCGCCCAAGCGCCGCCGCGTCTAGCGCGTCGCTTGCCGATGCGAAACAATGAGACGACCGTGGACGGTACCGCAGGGCCTGGTGCCCCGGCGCCCCCCACGGTATGCAAAGCGCCCGTCTCGTTGCATCATTAGCTCGCGGGTGGGACAACGTATGTTCACCCGCACCACGGAGGATTGACTACGTATGGCGCGTTATACAGGCCCCGTCGGCAAAGTGAGCCGGCGCCTTGGCATTGGTATCACTGAGAAGGGGCAGCGCATCCTCACCAAGCGCCCCTTCCCCCCCGGCCAGCATGGCCCCTCGGCCAAGCGCCGCCAGGTTTCGGACTATGGCCTGCAGCTGCTGGAGAAGCAGAAGGCAAAGTATATGTACGGCGTGCTGGAGCGCCAGTTCCGCCGGACGTTCGAGCAGGCTGCGCGCCGCAGCGGCGTGACCGGCGAGTACCTGCTGAGCCTGCTCGAGCGGCGCCTGGATAATGTGGTCTACCGGCTTGGTTTTGCGACCACCCGGGCGCAGGCGCGGCAACTGGTGACCCACGGCCATATTGTGGTCGATGGCCGCAAGACGAATATTCCCTCGTTTACGGTCAAGGTTGGCCAGGTTATTGCGGTGCGCCCGGAGAGTCGCCGGCGTACCTATTTCAAGAACCTGGTAGACAGTGGGGTGTTGAATAAGTACCGGGCCCCCGACTGGCTGCGCTTGAGTCCTGCCGAGCTTTCGGGCACCGTTGTCTCGCTGCCGCGCCGCGAGGATGCCGAGGCCGGGATCAATGAGCAGTTGATCGTTGAGTTCTATAGCCGTTAGGATGCCATTCAGACCAGCGCGGGTGGCGGGTGGGCGTGGTGCAGTGCCGCGCCAGTGCTCGCTACCCCTGGCTGGTTTCTCGCTGTTACACGATGCAACCTCCGGGCGGGATTGGTTGCGGCGGGGTGCAGGCTGTTTGTCCCCCCGGCGACCCACCGGTTCCCCGGGTTCCTCAATACTGGTAAAAGGAGGCGTGCCGTGCTGGACATCGCCATGCCAAAAATAGAAGTGGTGGAGTCCGCAGAGCATTATGGGCGTTTTAAGATTGAACCCCTTGATCCCGGGTATGGGCATACGCTGGGCAATGCGCTGCGACGGGTGTTGCTCTCGTCGATCCCCGGAGCGGCGATCACGAGAATAAAGATTGAGGGTGTCGTTCACGAATTCGCCACGATCGATGGGATGCGCGAAGATGTCACCGAGCTTGTGCTGAATCTCAAAGGGGTGCGCGTGCGCTGCAGTGCCGATGGCCCGATCACCGCCTCGCTGAGCAAGTATGGCGCGGGCCGTATTACGGCAGCGGATATCAATCTGCCAGCCGGCTGTGACGTGGTCAATCCGGACCACTATCTCTGCACCCTGGAGACGGATGCCGCGCGGCTTGAGCTTGAGCTCACCATCCAGCGTGGCCGGGGCTACCTTGCCGCCGACGAGCATACCATGGTGCCGATCGGCGAGATCCCGGTTGACGCGATGTTCACCCCGGTTCCGCGGGTGAACTATGTGGTTGAGAATACTCGTATCGGCCAGGCTACCGACTTCGATCGCCTGCTGCTCGAGGTCTGGACCGACGGCACGCTGAAGCCCGGTGATGCCCTGGGCCATGCCGCGCAGGTGCTGGTCCAGTATAGCCAGACGATCGCCGACTTCAACCGCCTGGCGATCGAGCCGGAGGAGCAGCCCGCACCCGATGGGCTGACCATCCCGGCCGATGTCTATGATACGCCGATCGAGGAGCTTGATCTCTCGACCCGTACCTACAACTGTCTGAAACGGGCCGATATCACCCGGGTCGGGCAGGTACTGCAGATGGACGAGAAGGCGCTGCTCTCCGTCCGTAATCTGGGGCAGAAGTCGATGGAGGAGATCCGCGACAAGCTCAATGAGCGCGGCTACATCCCGCGCCCGGCGCTGGTTGCTGGTGGCTAACCCGCTGCGGGCACTCAACGGAGTGGCCCGCTGTACGCGCGCCGTTTTCGTGCCAGCGCACCTGATCTGACTGGCGCTACAATCAGAGCTAACAAGGATAGTGAGACGATGCGACACCGACATGCTGGCAAGCTCCTGGGGCGCTCCTATGAGCACCGCAAGGCGCTCTACCGGAACCTGATGATCGCCCTGATCGAGCACCGCAAGATTACGACCACGGTCGCCAAGGCCAGGGCGGTGCAGCCCGAGATGGAGCGACTGATCACCATTGCCCGCGAGGATACGCCTCACGCGCGGCGGATGGCCCTCTCGAAGCTGGCCAATAAGGACGCGATGCGCAAGCTCTTCACCTTCGCGCCGCAGGATTACGGCGGCCGAAATGGTGGCTATACGCGCATCACCAGGATCGGCCCGCGCCTCGGTGATGGCGCTGAAATGGCCGTGATCGAACTGGTCTAGTGCGCAACGTGGCGCTGCTGCTGGCCTACGATGGCACCGACTTCGTCGGCTCGCAGTACCAGAACCAGGGCCGCTCGGTCCAGGGGGCGCTGGAAGCGGCCTGGGAGGAGTTGACCCAGGAGCGCCGGCGCTTCATCCTGGCGGGCCGTACCGATGCCGGGGTCCATGCCCACGGCCAGGTGGCCAACGTCCGGACCGCGACACGCCACCCGCTCACGACGGTGGTGCGCGGGATGAATGCCCTGCTGCCGGAAGATGTGCGCATCCGGGCGGCACAGGAGGTTGGGCCGGAGTTTCACGCCCGCTATAGCGCCACCCGGCGTGAGTATCGCTACCTGATCGATAATCACCCGGTGCCCTTGCCCACGCTGCGCCACCTGGCCCTGCACATTGAACAGCCGTTGCAACGCGAGGCTATGGCCGCGGCCCTGCCCTTGCTGGAGGGGACCCACGACTTCGCCGCGTTTACGGTGCAGTCGCCCGAGCAGCGGAGCACGGTACGTACCGTCGATACGGCCCGGCTGGGCACCGTCGAACTGTTCGGGCGGCAGTTGATTGCCATTGACCTGGCGGCGAATGCCTTCTTGCAGCATATGGTGCGCGTGATCGTTGGCACGGTGCTGCTGGTCGGGCGGGGACGGATGACGGTGGCCGAGTTCCGCCAGGTGTTGGAACAGCGTGAGCGCAAGGCGGCAGGGCCCACTGCCGCCCCCCACGGCTTGACGCTGACCCGGGTGAGCTATCCGAATACATTGGTACGCTGGGACGCTGAAGAGTGTTGAGTGACGGACGAGCGCGAGAAGGAACCAATCGCTGTGAAAACGTACCATCAAAAGGCCGCTGAAGTGCAGCGCGACTGGTATGTGGTCGATGCCACCGACCAGGTCCTGGGCCGGCTGGCGACCCAGCTCGCCACCCTGCTGCGCGGCAAGCATAAGCCGACCTATACCCCCTCGATCGACGGTGGCGACTTCGTGGTCGTGGTCAACTGCGAGAAGATCAAGATCATGGGTAAGAAGGCCGATCAGAAGGTCTACTATCGCCATACCGGCTACCCGGGCGGGATCAAGGCCACGCCCTACAAGATGATGCTCGCCAAGCATCCCGATCGCATCCTGCGGACCGCGGTGAAGGGGATGCTGCCCAAGAACCGTATGGGCCGCCGCCTATTGACCAAGCTGCGCATCTACGCCGGCCCGAACCATCCGCACGCCGCGCAGCAGCCGAAAGTCTGGACGCCGCGCTAGTGCTGCGTCCCAGCCGCTATGAGGGGACGGCCCCTGCCCGGTAAGGCCGCAGCATGAGCGCAGCCAATGCTGCGGCCCAACGAGCATAATCCGATAACCAGGCTCGGATGCCGCGCCCCGGGTATCGGAAGGCCGCTGTGGATTCGCCGCGGCGACGATGCGATGCCATCGCCTCATCGCCTCACGCATCCTCGCGAAGATTGTAAAGCTAGCTGAACCATGCCTGAGGAGATGATTGACCATGGATGCGAAACGCTACTTTCAGGGCACCGGGCGCCGCAAGACGGCCGTGGCGCGCGTGCGCCTCTTCCCCGGTAACGGGGAATTTGTGGTGAATGGCAAGAACCCCGAGGCCTACTTTGGCCCGCGTGACTTGCTGCAGCGCGAGATCCGCGCGCCCCTTGAGCTCACCAACAATGCCGCCAGCTTCAACGTGCTGGTCAAGGTCCGCGGCGGGGGCGTCCACGGCCAGGCCGGGGCCGTGCGCCACGGCGTGGCCCGCGCCCTGCTCGATCTCGACCCCGACCTGCGCCCCACGCTGAAGAAGGCGGGCCTGCTCACCCGTGACCCGCGGGTGAAGGAGCGCAAGAAGGCCGGGCTCAAGCGCGCGCGCAAGGCGCCCCAGTACACCAAGCGTTAACGTCCACCGCGAGTCGTGCTACAATGAGCCCACGGACCGTGGACGAGGGCTGCCATGCGCGTGATCACCGGACGGGCCAAGGGGCATCGGCTCAAAGCACCCAGGGGGCTCGGCACTCGCCCGATGCTCGATCGGGTCAAGGAGTCGCTCTTCTCCGTGATCGAGGGCTATGGCCCCATCCGTGGACGAGTGCTGGACCTGTATGCCGGCACTGGTTCGCTGGGTATCGAGTTCCTGTCGCGCGGCGCTGAGTTTGCCGATTTCGTCGAGCAGAATGCCCACGTCTGCTCGATCATCCGCGATAACCTCGCCCATACCAGGCTCAGTGCCCAGGCCCGCGTGCATCACATGCCGGTCAGTCGCTTTCTGCATATGCAGCGGGGTGTGGCTGCCTACGACTACATCATGATGGACCCGCCCTATGCCGATCCACAGATCGAGCAGACGATCACGACCGTCCTGGCCCACGGCCTCGGCCACGGCGGGACGCTGCTCATCGTCGGGCACTCGCCCCGGGTGACACTGGCCGACCAGTACCCCGGGGCGACGCGCATCAAGTTTCGCCGGCTCGGCGACTCGTGCTTCTCGATCTACCAGCTTGGTGACGCACCCGGCGCTCCCGACGTCCCTATGGATGTGCCTGCCACCTGCTGAGCCGTGCCTGGTGGCCGATTGTCGACAGCCATGCGTATTGCCGTCTATCCCGGGACGTTCGATCCGGTCACCTTTGCCCACCTGGACGTTGCTGCCCGTGCGACGCGGCTGTTCGACCGGGTGGTGATGGCCGTCTTCGACCGGCCAAACAAGAACCTGCTCTTCAGTACCGAGGAGCGCCTCGCCCTATTGCGGACGGCGATCGCCGAGTTGCCACACGTCGAGGCCGTGAGCTACAACTCGCTCACCGTCGATGTTGCGCGCGCCCACGGCGCGGTGGCCCTCATCCGGGGCCTGCGCACCGTGAGTGATTTCGAAGTGGAATACAACATGGCGCAGCTGAACCAGACGCTCGACCCTGCCGTGGAGGTCGTGGTGCTCATGGCGAGCCGGCGCTATGCCCACATCAGCTCCAGCGCCGTGCGCGAGATTGCAGGCATGGGGCGGGACCCGGTTGAGTTTGTGCCGCCGCACATCGTGGAGGCGTTGCGGCAGAAGTTCGCGCAAAGGGGGTGACCGCCATCGAGCTTGACGATCTGATCGACGAGCTGGAGGACGCGCTTGCTGAGGGGCGGCGCGTGCCGTTCAGCGGCCGGTTGATGGTGGACGAGGAGCGCATCCTCGACATCATCGACCGGATGCGGGTCGCTATTCCCGAGGAGCACAAGCGGGCGCGGCGCATCGTGCAGGAGCAGGAACGGCTGATCGCCGAGGCCCAGGCGCGCGTCCAGCAGGTGCTCGAGGAGCGCGGACTGCTCGAGGCGGTAGAGCACGAACGGGCACGCCTCTTGCAGCAGGCGGAGCACGAGGCAGGCATGGTGCGCGCCGGGGCCGATGACTATGCCCGCCAGGTGCTCGAAGAGCTCGATACGCGGCTGGCCAAACTGGTCGCTAGCGTTCGCAATGGCCTCAGCGCACTCGCGGGCGGCGATGCCGCCGGCAAGGGCGACGACGAACGCGGCCCTTGACAGGCTACGTGTTCATGCTGCTCCTGGGAGCGCGGGCATCTTGCCCTGCAACGCTGACGAGGGCGGAACGCCCTCGCTCCCGGACAAGGGCGATGACCAACCGACGAACGCAGCCCTTGACAAGCTACGGCGCTGCCGCCTATAATGTATCGTTTTGAGCATCGGGCCGCAGCGCCCTCGTACATACACAAATGACGGATCTCAAATTCAACGTCGCGCAGCTCTTGCGTGAAGAGATCGGCGCCCGCCGTGAACTTGCATTCACCGAGGCGGCGCTGCCGCTCGATGCCACGCTTACCCTGCGCGATATCAGCGGGACCGTGCGCTTCACCCGCACCGCGAGCGGGGTGTGGGCCAATGTCAAGGCGCATGGGACCGTCCGGCTGACCTGTGTGCGCTCGCTGGAGGAGTTTGACTACCCGGTCACGCTCGACTTCAGTGATCAGTTCCACTCGGTGATCGATGTGTTCACCGGTGGCGCGCTGGCCCAGCCGACCGAAGACGACCCGTTCCTCCTCGATGAGTTGCACATGGCCGATATCGGCGAGGCGCTGCGCGAGTATACGCTGTTGGCCTTGCCGCTCAACCCGGTCAGCCCGGCCTACCGGGGCCAGCCGATCAGCTATACGGTGCAGTCAGAGGGGATCGAGGCCGAGGATGCAGCCCAGGTGGCTGAGCCCGGCGAGAGCTCGCTCGAGGCCCTGAAAGCCTGGGCCGAACGCCATAATCGACGCAATAGGAGTTGATACGACCATGGGTGCAGTACCGAAGCGCAAAGTCTCGCGCCATCGCCGCGGCAATCGCCGCCAGCATCTGGCCCTCACCGCGCCGGATCTGGTGACGTGTGCCCGCTGCGGCGAACTGGTGCGCAATCATTATCCGTGCAAGAACTGTGGCACCTACCGGGGGCGGCAGGTGATCAAGGTCCCGCCGTCTGAGTAGGAAGGACCGGACCGCACGAGGCGCAGCGCGTGTCGTTCCATGCAGAGGGGCGGTTGGCTGACCAGAGGGGGCCGCCGCCCCTCTGGCTGTGGGGAGGTGCGTGTGGTCAGCTCACGCTACGCAGCCATCACCGGATGGGGCATGGCCGTACCCCAACGGGTGGTGACCAACGAGGAACTCGCCCAGCGGCTCACGACCACTGATGAGTGGATCCGCAGCCGCACGGGGATCGTCCAACGCTACGTTGCCGGCCCGGACGAGTATACGTCGGTCCTGGCGACCCGCGCGGCGCGCGCAGCCCTCGATCGTGCCGGTCTCGCCCCCGAGGCCGTCGATACGCTGATCGTCGCTACCTGTACGCCTGACCGGCCTTTCCCCGCGACAGCCTGCACGGTCCAGGCCAACCTGGCCATCCCCCGCGCGAGCGCATTTGATCTCGTCGCGGCGTGCAGTGGCTTCGTCTATGGGCTGACGGTGGCCACGGCGCTGGTGAAGAGTGGCATGAGCCAGCACCTGCTGCTCATCGCCGCTGATGTATTTACCCACCTGATCGACTGGCAGGATCGTAACACCTGCGTGCTCTTCGGCGATGGCGCCGGTGCGGTGACGCTGCAGGCCAGTAGCGAGCCCCGCGGCCTCCTCTCGACCAACACCGGGGCATGGGGCGAGGGCGAGGCGCTGATGGCCGTCGATGCGGGTGGCACGCGGCTGCCTGTGACCCCTGAGTTGCTCGCCGAGCGGCGCCAGTACGTCTACATGAATGGTCGCGAGATCTTCCGCCACGCCGTGCGTGGCATGGTCGAGTCGGCGGAGCAGGCCGTGGCCGAAGCCGGGCTGCAGCTCGACGAGATCGCGCTGGTGGTGCCACACCAGGCCAACCTGCGCATCATCGAGGCGGTGGCCAGGCGGCTTGGCCTGCCGCTGGAGCGCTTCTTCGTCAACCTCGACCGCTATGGCAACACCTCGGCCGCCTCGGTGCCGATTGCGCTGTATGAAGCGGTCGAGCAGGGGCGGATCAAGGCGGGTGATTACGTCCTGCTCACCGCCTTCGGCGGGGGGCTGACCTGGGGTTCCTCAGTCGTGCGCTGGGGATGAGCGCAGTGTGTAGTTAGTGTCCGTGCATACGAAAGAAGCCTATGACGATCGCGTGGATCTTTCCGGGTCAGGGGTCGCAAGCGGTAGGCATGGGGCGCGACCTGTACGAACAGTTTCAGGCGGCGCGGGCGGTCTTCGACGAGGCCGATGCGACGCTGGGGTTTCCGTTGACGCGGCTCTGTTTCGAGGGCCCCGAGGCCGAGTTGACCGCGACGGAAAATGCGCAGCCGGCGTTGCTCACGGTCAGCACGGCGCTGCTGCGGGCGATGGAGGCGACCAGCGGCGAAACGCTACCGCCGCCGCAAGCAGTGGCTGGCCACAGTCTGGGCGAGTACTCGGCGCTGGTGGCCGCCGGTGCGCTGGCCTTCAGCGATGCGCTGCGCCTGGTGCGGCGCCGGGGTGAGTTGATGGCCGAGGCCCATGAGGGCAGTATGGCCGCGGTGATGGGGCTGGATGGCGAGCTGTTGGAGCGGATCTGCCGTGAGGTCCGCGACGAGCTGGCGGCGCACCCGGAACCCGTCAGCACGGTGGTGGTGGCGAACTACAATGCCCCTGACCAGTTCGTGATCAGCGGGAGCACCGTCGCGGTTGAGCAGACTGCCCGGGCGGCAAAGCAGCGCGGGGCGAAGCGGGTGATCCCGCTCCGGGTGAGCGCCGCCTTCCATTCACCGCTGATGAGCCGGGCAGCCGAAGGCATGGCCCGCGTGGTCGAGGGGGCAGTGATCCGGCCCCTGCGCGCGCCGCTGATCGCCAATGTCACGGCGGAACCGCTGGTGCAGCCCGAAGACGTGCGGCGGGAGCTCGTCACCCAGGTCGTGGCCCCGGTACGCTGGATCGCCTCAGTGCAGCGCATGGTCCACGACGGGGTGACTACCTTTCGGGAGGTGGGGCCGGGCAAAGTGCTCAACGGGCTGATCCGGCGGATTGCGCCCCAGGCGCGCCTGCTGAATATCGCCAGCGCAGACGACGTGCGCACCGCGAGCACCACGGGGACGGAAGGCTGACAAACATGGCAACGGCCGGAGGGAAAACCCTCCGGCCCTGCACATGAATGAGGGAGTTATGCGCTCAGGCGTACAGTTCCCGACAGGTTACCGACGTGCGTACAGTTCCCGACAGGTTACCGACGTGCGTACAGTTCCCGATAGGTTACCGACGTGCGTACCGTTCCCTGAATTGGGCCTCAAGGGTTCGGCACGCCACGGAGCAGTTGATCCATTACCTACTCATCTCTGCGCAGACCCTGGGCTGCTCTGCGTCCGGCGCACGCATGTGTGGCGCTTTGCCGGGCCAGCTTTTGCCTTTAGGTATGGCTCGTGCTTTGCGTGGGAAACAAGCTACTGTCCGCACGCGTTGAGCTTTGCGCTGAGAGGCCGCTGCATAACTCGCAGAGCATCCGATCGCTCAGTCAGCGATCCGGCGCTTGTCTGTTAGTCTCCCTGGGTTGATACCCGGTATCTTCCCATTTCCCCTAACGTACGCTCTTCCTCTCCAAGTATGTTTTTCTTTACAGTGAGAGGGGAGCGCTTGTCTTGCGACGGCGCGTTTTCGGCTGTTCAAGTGCCCTGGTCTGTTACCGTTCCCTTGAGGCTTCACCGCTATCATAGCATCATAACGCCGTAGAATCAAGAGCTTAATCGGTTCTTAACGATGATAGCCCTGCTGAACGGGCCGCCATGCGTTTGAGATGCGGTAGTTTGCGTTTTGTGCAACGAGGAACGGCGGTGTAAAGTGTAAAGGGTTTATTGCTACTGACGGGCTGCAGGCCGGTTCGACCGGCGTGCCGGCCTGCGGGGGGTGTCGTCAGGCGGGCATGCGGCGGGTATCGGCGGCGAGGTACTCGGCGACCGCGCGGCCAGAGAGGAGCACAAGCGGGATGCCGCCGCCGGGGTGGGTGCCGCCGCCCACGAAGTAGAGGCCGTCGATGCCGCGGGCGCGCAGGGGCGGGCGCAGGAAGGCGGCAAAGGGCGAGTTTGAGGCCCAGCCGTAGATCGCGCCGCCCGTGGCGTTGTAGCGGGCTGCGATGTCGGCGGGCGTCCAGATCCGTTCATAGACGATGTGCTGTCCCAGCTCGCTGAGGCCCATCCGTTCCAGCTTGGCGACGATCAGGTCGCGGTAGGCCACTGCTTCCCGTTCCCAGTGGACGCGCGGGCCCAGGGTCGGGGCATTGACCAGGACAAAGAGGTTCATGTGGCCAGGTGGGGCGTGTTCCGGGTCGGTCAGGGCGGTGGCGGCGACATAGACCGTCGGGTCGGCAGCGGGGACGCCCTTCTCGAAGATGGCCGCGAACTCGCGCGGGTAATCGCTGCTGAAGAAGATGTTGTGGTGGGCGAGCTGCGCGTAGACACGATTGATGCCGAGGAAGAGCACGAAGCCGCTGCACGAGGTCTCCTGGCGCGCCAGGCGGGCGGCGACGCGCTCCTGGCCAGGCAGCAGGGTGCGATAGGCGTAGCTGGGATCAGCGTTGACCACCACCTGGGCGGCAGGCAGGCGCTCGCCGCTGGCCAGTTGCACGCTGCTGACCCGGCCCCCGTGGTACTCGATGCTGGCGACCGGCGTGTTGGTGCGCAGTTCGACACCCAGGTCCGCGGCGAGTTGCTGCAAGGCCCGGGCAAGGGTGTACATCCCGCCACGCACATACCAACCGCCCTCGGCGAACTCGATGTAGGCGATCACATTGAAGGTTGCTGGTGAGCGGTAGGGTGAGGAGCCGTTGTAGGTAGCGTAGCGATTGAAGACCTGACGCAGGTAGGGGCTGCGGAAGAACGAGCGCACCGCGGCGTCGACGCTGCGCAGGGCATCGATCTGCAGGCCGTCGCGTGCGAGGCGCGGCGTGGCGAGCTCGCGCAGGCCGCCGAACGGTTTAAGCAGGAACGTATCGGCAACTGCGTCGTAGATGCGGGCGGTGTGGGCGAGGAAGCGGAACAGGCCGGGCACATCGGCGGGGCTGAGGCGCTCCACCTCCTGGATGAGTTGGGGCAGGCGCTGCCAGGCGTTGAAGGTGGTCCCATCGGGCCAGTGATAGCGGCAGGTGGGCTCGATCTGCTCGAGCGTGAGGTAGTCGGCCATACGGCGGCCGGCGGCGGCGAACAGTTCCTCGATCACCCAGGGCATGGTGAGCAGCGAGGGACCGGTGTCGAAGGTGTAGCCGGCCTCCTGGAGCAGGTTGAGCTTGCCGCCGACACGTTCGTTTTGCTCCAGGATGAGCACCCGGCGACCGGCAGCAGCGAGGCGGATGGCAGTGGCCAGGCCACCGAGGCCGGCGCCCACCACGATGACCTGGCTGGATGGTGACGGCATATCCACGTCTTTGGGGCGAACCCCAAACCCCTTATCGGGCAGCGTAGCCGCTCCAAGCCCCATCGCCGGAGGCGAACCTTGCATCAGCCCTGGCTGGTTGCAGGTGGGTTACCAGTTCTTCTTGCCGGGGATCTGGGCACCAAAGATGCTGGGTGGCAGCTTGAAGCCACGGGCCTCAAGGCGCGGGGTGAAACGGGGGCGGACCCCGGTGGGCCGCAGTTCAGCCTGGATCTTGCCATCGGGCGCCTTGCCGAGGATCTCCAGCTTGAAGATATCCTGGAGCACCACCGTGTCGCCTTCCATGCCCTGAACCTCGGTGATGTAGGCCACCTTGCGCTGGCCATCTTCGAGCCGGGTCTGCTGGACGATCACATCGATGGCCGAGGCGATCTGCTCGCGAATGACCTTGAGCGGCATGTCCATCCCGGCCATCAGCGCCATTGTCTCCATACGGGCGAGGGCATCGCGGGGCGTATTGGCGTGGAGGGTAGTGAGTGAGCCATCGTGGCCCGTATTCATCGCCTGGAGCATGTCCAGGGTCTCGCCGCCACGGCACTCGCCGATCACGATCCGCTCGGGGCGCATACGCAGCGAATTGATCACCAGGTCACGGATCGTCACCCGGCCCGAGCCGTCCACCTCCGGGGGCCGCGACTCGAGGCGCACGACGTGATCCTGGGCGAGTTGTAGCTCGGCGCTGTCTTCGATGGTAACGATGCGTTCCTCTTCGGGGATGAAGTTCGAGAGCACATTGAGCAGGGTGGTTTTACCGGAGCCAGTGCCGCCGGCGACCACGATATTGAGGCGAGAGATGACGCAGGCGCGGAGGAACTCGGCCATCTCCGGGGTCATCGAGCCGAAGCGGATGAGATCGTCGACCTTGAGCTTGTTCTTGGCGAACTTGCGAATGGTGATCGTCGAGCCATCGATGGCGCAGGGGGGGATGATCGCATTGACACGCGAGCCATCAGGGAGGCGCGCGTCGACCATGGGCCATTTGCGGTCGATGCGACGACCGAGGGGACGGATGATCCGGTCGATCACCTTCAGCACGTGTTCATCATTGGCAAAACGCACGCTCGTGAGCTTGAGTCTGCCCTTTTGCTCGATATAGACGTGCTGGGGGCCGTTGACCATGACCTCGGAGACGGTGTCGTCATTGAGCAGGTGCTGGATGGGACCGAAGCCCATAAGCTCATCGCAGACCATGGTGAAGAGTTGCTTGACCTGCTCGGCGCCAAGGTTGACATCGGCCTGCTGGTAGATGCGAGCGAAGCGCTCCTGGAGCTGGCGTTCGGTCTCGGGGGTGCGTTTCAGTTCGGTCTGGGCGCCGAGCGAGGCCTGGATGCGGTCAACGATCCAGAGGGACAGTTCGAGCATCCGCTGCTCGTCAACGGGGGCGAGGGCATCCTCAATGCCGGCGCCAGTGGTGGCGAGGTACGGCTCGCTGGGTGGCGCACCGGGCGTAGTGGGCGCTGGTGGCGTCGGCAGCGGTGGGGCCACGGCCGTGATCGGTGGGGCGGTAGTGGCATCAGTCGGCTGGGGCGTACCACCGAGACGTTTGAGCAACGACATAGAACTCCTCCGCTGTACCGAGGGGTGTCAGGGATCAGCCAAGTTTGACGAAATAGGCCTCGCAGGCGCGATCGAGCAACTCCCGGCTCATTGACGGCGGGATATTGCGGTACTTTGCCTCATCGAGGATCTGGTCGCAGAGATCGCGCGGATGGCAGGCGCGGAGATCGCGTCCGACCTTCATGTAGTGTTCCTGCAGCAGGTGGCGCAGGCCCTCGTCGCTATAGGGTATCTTCCTGGCCTTACAGACGAGTTGGAAAATGGCGCGAAACTCCGCGGGTGAGGGATTACCGACCTCGATCTTGTGGCGGATGCGGCGGAGGAACGCGTCGTCCACCAGGTCCTTCGGGTTGAGGTTGGTGGAGAAGACGATCAGCACGTCGAAGGGCATCTGCAGTTTCTTGCCCGTTTGCAGCGCCAGGAAATCGACCTTCTTCTCGAGCGGCACAATCCACCGGTTAAGCAGATCCTGGGGCCGGCACTTCTGGCGTCCGAAGTCGTCGATCAGAAAGAGGCCGCCGTTGGCTTTCATCTGGAAGGGCGCCTCGTAGACCTTGCTGATCGGGTCGTAGATCAACTCGAGCTGCTCAAGGATCAACTCACCGCCGACCATTACCCGCGGGCGCTTACAGACCACCCAGCGGGCATCGGGGAAATGGGAGGGCGCCGCGCTGGCGAGCGGCGAGTTGAAGCTGCCGGCTGGTTCGGCGTGGCCGACGTCATGCTGCTGGACGACCTGGTGGTTCAGCGGGTCGAAGACCTTGATGATCTGGCCGTCAACCTCAACGCTGTAGGGGATGAGCACATAGCCGCCGAGCATATTGGCGATGCCCTCGGCGTACGTCGTTTTGCCGTTGCCGGGTGGACCGTAGAGGAAGAGCGAGCGGGCCGAATTAGCTGCCGGGCCGATCTTATCCAGCATGCGCTCGCTGACAACCAGGTGCTCGAAGGCCTTGCGAATGGTTGCCTGGTCGATCACCATCTCGCCGATCTCCTGGCGATTGACCATGGCGATGTACTGATCGAGCGGCACCGGGGCCGGACCGACGTACTGGTTGCGGTCGAGTACCTCATGGACCTTGAGCCGCCCCTTGCTGGTGATGATGTACTGGAAGGAGCGCTCGCTGAAACCGCCCTCGGCGCCGATAATATCGACGTACTCTTCGAGTTTGAGAAACTCGAGCACCTTGTCGATCACGCCGAGAAACGGGAGTTTGGTGGTTTCTTCGAGGCGCTGGCCGGTAATCGCGCCAGTGAAGTAGATGACCTTGAGCACGAGATCGGTGAGAAAGCCCATCGTCAAGCCGGTCTCGGCGATCGAGGCCGGCTGCGGGGGGATGGCGGGCATCTGGGTGCTGTCGCGGGCAGGTGCAGAGGTGGACTGCGTGGTCGCGATCTCATGGAGCCGGAATGTCATCGGACCTCCTTCAGCGGCACGGCAGGGACGTTCACATTACCCGGCGGTCGGCAGGCGCACAGGTGCTGCCGGCAACGCCGTAGGTACAAGGCAGTATAGCCCGCCTGGGGGCGAGCTTCAATAGTACGCCGGGGCTACCTGGGCGTGGGTTCAGGCGGTCCCCCACCCTCTCAGGATACTGCTGGCAAACCCGGGTACGCGGGCCTCCGGCCCGCAGGCGGGCGGGACGCCCGCGCACCCGGCGTGAGCAAAACGGGGTTTGCCAGCCGTATTGTGCAACGTCGGAACGCGAACGCACCCTGAGTAGCGCGCAGCGCGTAGCGAAGGGTGCGAAAACCAGGACGTGGCATCCGCCCTGGCTTTCCCGGCAGGGCTGATGCAACCGTCCGCCTCGCGCCATGGGGTGCAGGGCTTGCCCCAGCGACGTTGTCAACGGGGTATAATGGCGGCGGAGCCTTGGATGAATCCCGTGCGTGTGTCGCCCGCTGGGCGTCAGCTGGCCAGTTCGCCAGCGGTATCAGCGTGAGGAGTCTCCCTATGAGCGATCCGACCCGCGCGATCCGCGTGATCGCGCTCCGCCAGCCCTTCGTGGCTTTCGAGGCACGCGCCTGGCGCCCACCCTTGAATATCTACGAGACCGAGGAGACGCTCACGCTTGTCGTCGACCTGGCCGGCGCCAAACCGGCTGAGCTTCAGGTCTATGTGAACCCGACGCTGATCGTCGTGCGCGGCACGCGCCAGCTGGCGGCCCCGCCCGGCCTGCGCCGCATCCAGCGCATGGAGATCGGCGCCGGGCCGTTTGAGCTTGAGGTGCCGCTGGCAACGCCAGTCGACCCGGAGCGGGCCAGCGGCCATTACAGCGACGGCTTGCTCGAGATCGCCCTGCCCTACGCCAGCGAGCCAACCACGCGCCTGGTGGTCATCCAGATCGAGGGAGGGGCGTGATGAGCGACCGTCCGCTCACCCTTGAGGAGCTCACCAGTGCCGGCGAGGTCGAGATCCCCGAGAGTATGCCCATCCTGGCGCTGCCCAATGGCGTGCTCTTCCCCGGCGCCGTGCTGCCCCTCGCCGTCGGCGGCGAGCCCTGGGTGCGCCTGATCGACGATGCCGCCCTGGGCGCGCGCTTCATCGGGGTCTTCCTGCGCACCACCCCTGGCGAGGAATTCGACCCGACGGCCCTCGCCCCGGTCGGCTGCGCTGCCCAGATCGTGCGCCTGATGCGCCAGCCTGACGGCAGTGTGCAGGTGCTGCTCCAGGGCCGCGCGCGCATCGCCATCGAGCAACTCGTCAGCACCGCGGACTATCCCGTTGCCCGGGTGCGCGTCGTGCCCGACCTGCCGCCCGGCCCCGAGGCCGAGAACCTGGCTCGCACCGCCCGTGTCGCCTTCGAGGAGGTGGTGCGGCTCAGCCCGGCCCTGCCCGACCAGATCGCGGTCATCGCCGCCAACATCCCCCACCCTGGCACGCTCGCCGATCTGATCACCGCTAACCTGGGGCTGCGCCCCGAGGAGCAGCAGCAGGTGCTCGCCACCGCCGACCTGACCGAGCGCCTGCGCCTGGTGATCAGCCTGCTTGAGCGCGAGCGCCAGCTCCTCGATATCGCCAATCGCACCCGCGAGGATATGGCCCGCAGCCAGCGCGAGTATGTGCTGCGCCAGCAGCTCGAGACGATCAAGAAGGAGCTGGGCGAGACCGATGAGCGCGGCGCCGAGATCGCCGAGCTGCGCCAGCGCCTCGAAGCCGCCGGTATGCCTGAACCGGCCCGCCGCGAGGCCGAGCGTGAGCTGGCCCGCCTCGAACGGATGCCCCCTGGCGCCGCTGAGTATACCGTCAGCCGCACGTACCTCGACTGGCTGCTCGGCCTGCCCTGGAACAAGAGCACGCCCGATAACCTCGACCTAGAGCGGGCCCGTCGCGTACTCGATGAGGACCACTTCGACCTGGAGCAGATCAAGGAGCGGATCGTCGAGTTTCTCGCTGTGCGCAAGCTGCAGTTCGAGCAGGGTGATACCGAGGCGCGCAGCCCCATCCTCTGCTTCGTCGGCCCGCCCGGTGTGGGCAAGACCAGCCTTGGCCAGAGCATTGCCCGCGCCCTCGAGCGCAAGTTCGTGCGCGTATCGCTCGGCGGCATCCGCGATGAGGCCGATATCCGCGGCTTTCGCCGCACCTATATCGGCGCCATCCCCGGCCGGATCATCCAGAGTGTTAACAGCGCCGGCAGCAATAATCCGGTGCTGGTGCTCGATGAGATCGACAAGATCAGCGCCGGCATCCAGGGCGACCCTGCCGCGGCCCTGCTCGAATTGCTCGACCCGGCCCAGAACAATACCTTTGTCGACCGCTATCTTGATGTGCCGTTCGATATGAGCCGGGTACTCTTCGTCTGTACGGCCAATCAGCTCGATACCATCCCCGGCCCGCTCCTCGACCGCATGGAGTTGCTGACCCTGGCCGGCTATACCGAGCAGGAGAAGCTGCAGATCGCCCGTCGCTATCTGATTCCCCGCCAGGTGCAGGCCAACGGCCTGGCCCCGCGCCGCCGCCCCGCCGAGGCCGCCGCCCTGCCCGCCGAGACACCCGCGAGCAACCTGCCCGACCAGGAGGCGGTGCAGCGTGGCCACGCCCCCGAGCTGACCGATGCGGCCCTGCGCCGCCTGGTGCGCGAGTATACCCTCGAGGCCGGCGTGCGTGACCTGGAGCGGCGGATCGGTACGCTCTATCGCAAGATGGCCACCCGCCGCGCCACCGGCCAGCCGCTGCCCGAGCAGATCGATGGTCCCGACCTCGACGAACTGCTCGGGCCGCCACGACGCCACGGTGAGCTGATCCTCGGCGAGGATGAGCCGGGGGTCGTGACCGGCCTGGCCTGGACGCCGGCTGGCGGCGATGTGCTGCTGGTCGAGGCCAGCGTGGTGCCCGGCAACGGCCAGCTCATCCTCACCGGCCAGCTCGGCGATGTGATGCGCGAGTCGGCCCGCGCCGCCCTGACCTATGCCCGCTCCCGCACCAGGGAGCTCGGCATCCCGGCCGAGAGCTTCCAGCAGTGCGATCTGCACGTCCACGTGCCGGCTGGTGCAGTGCCCAAAGATGGCCCCTCGGCGGGCATTACCATCGCCAGTGCTATGATCTCGGCGCTCACCGGGCGCAAGGCCCACAAACGCGTGGCCATGACCGGCGAGATCACGCTGCGCGGCAAGGTGCTGCCCATCGGCGGCCTCAAGGAGAAGCTGCTCGCCGCGCAGCGCGTCGGCGTGCACACGGTGCTCGTCCCCCGCGAGAATGAGCCCGACCTACGCGATGTGCCCGCCGAGACGCTCGCCGCCCTGGAGGTCGTCCTGGTGGAGCATATGGACCAGGTCATTCCCCGGGTGCTCTACCCGCCCGACAGCTCCACGCCCGCCGCCGTGTAGCGGCGCAACAACGAGGTCGCCGCCGGATTTCCTGGTTGCGGCCCTGCGCGCCTGGCTGGCCAGGCAGGAGTTGAGGCGCAGCCCGGAGCCGGCGACGTCGCGGGCAGGTCAGTTATCGTCGTCGCCCTGGGCCTCACCACTGCCGCGACCACCACCCTCCCCGCCGAAGGTTGCGGTCAGGCCGGCTATCAACTGCTGCTGCTCGGCAGGGGTGAGCTTCGCCTCCGGGTGGAGCGGCAGGTAGAACCAGAGCGGCATCTCGCCCTCGCGCACCGCGCTGGCAGCCTCATCGCCCTCGTTGCGCTGCTGGCCCCACAGCGAGACATTGAACTTCTCGCGCCCCTTGATGACATCGCGGGTCACCAGCCAGGAGACCGGGGCAATATAGCTGTACCAGGGCCAGACAGTCTGGTTGCTATGGCAGTCAGCACAGGCGCGTACAAAGAGCGCGCGGGTTTCAGGGCTGTCCCAGGCCGGCTCGGCGACCACCGGTGGGTTGCTGTGGTCCCGCCCGTAGGGGACGAGCTGGATGGCAAGCAACAGTACGAGCAGGGCACCGAGGGCCCAGGCCCCAAGGCGGCGTGGCGACCAGCGGCGGGTTACGCTGGCGGACGGCGTGGTGACGGAAGATCCAGCCATTGGAAAACCTTTCATCCTGCGGATACGGCGTGCCGATCTCGGCAGGCGAGGTCAGCGACGCCCGGCGTTGCTCCTTCAGCATACACCGGGCGCCTTGGAAATCGCTTAGAATCGGCTGATCTGCCAACCAGGGTGGTACCCGGGAGCGGCAAAAACGAGCGCCACCCCCCGGTGCGGGCAGCCGAACGTTTGCCGGCGCCCCAGGGAGTGGTGCTACCAGGGGTAGGTTTTTGGGGAGTTGCGCCCCCAGGCTCCACATACCCCACCCCCCTACCCCCTCCCTTGCCAGGGGAGGGGGCCCGAATCTGGCGTTGCGATGCGCCAGCGGAGCT
>DAOUBZ010000178.1:0-6103 GCA_034432515.1 Chloroflexaceae bacterium
GCGTAGGCCGGAGCCTTAGCCCACTTGTTGGTGTTGGCAGTTGTTGCCTTGCCCCTTTAACGTGACTGGGCGGCACGGCCTGCAATCTACGATCGTCACTCCCTGTCGATACCAAGCATCCCCTTGACTACAATCGTATTATACTGCACCAGGAGGGTGCGTCAATCAACCTTGCGATGGAGATCTGTTAGAAATCGCTCACCCATGGCTGTGTCCGACCATCCAGAGCTCGACCCCCGCGCCCGCCGCGTGCGGCTGCCCAGCCGCATCCTCGGGGTGACCAGGTACCTCTATGTGTACCTGCCACCCGAGTACGCCGCTGCACCCCGCCGGCGCTTTCCTACGCTCTACCTGCTGCGCGGCCACGAGCGCGAGTGGGTCAATCGGCGTGAGGACGCGAGTCGCGGCGGGACGACGGTGATCGACGTCTATGAGCGGCTGCGCGCCGCCGGTGCGGTCGGGCCGCTGATCCTGGTGCTGCCCGGTATGGCCAGCGATGATAACGCCGTCCCCGGCATGCTCACCGATTTCCATAGCCCGGCCCGCGCGGCCCACGTGCCCGGGATCGGCAGTGGGCGCTTCCAGCGCCACTTTTTCGAGGAGGTGCTGCCCTTTATCGACGCGCATTTCCGCACCATCCCCAGCGCCCGCGCGGTGGCCGGCTTCTCGCTCGGTGGCTATATGGCCGTCAAGGCCGCTGCGCTGCACCCCGAGCGCTTCGTCAGCGTGGGCGCTTTCGATGGCTCCTTTCCCTACGCGAGTGACGGTGGGCGCAGCGCCCGCCTCGCTGAGACGCTCTTCGCGCCGCCGATGTTCGACGCGGTGCTCGGCGTCCCTCGCGACCAGGCCCACCTGAGCGCCAACAACCCCGTCTGTCTGCTGCTCCGCGCCGATGTCGCGGCGCTGCACCGTATCACCTGGCTGATCCAGTATGGCCCGGAGCACCTTGAGCCCTGGGGCTCCAACTTCTACCGTGGCGAGTACCTGCTGCGCCTGCTGCGTAGCCTCGGCATCGAGAATGGCGCCCCGCTCGCCGCCCTGCCCGATGGCGAGCACACCTGGCGCCTCGCCGACCGCCATATCGAGCAGACGCTGCCCCTGCACTGGGCGGCGCTGGAGCGGGTTATGTAGCGACTATGCCGATCGATAAGAAACCAGATCCACCCGACATTGCCGCCGCCCTGCGCAGCCTGCGCTGGCCCCTGGCGGCAATTGCCGGCCTGATCTTTGCCCTGACCCGGCTCGCCGAGACGGCACTGGTCGGCGCGCGCCCACTGGCGCCGCTTGTGAGCACCCTTGACCCGATCTTCTGGGGCGTGCTGGCCGGGGTCGCGGTCTGGGGGGTGCTGAGCTGGGCTGCCGTTCAGGAGCAGCGCTACCGCACCGCCGAGCGCCAGATGCTCGACGAGTTGCGGCTTGCCAACCAGCGCCTCGCCTTGCTCTACGAACTGAACCAGCGGGTGGCCAGCAGCGATACACTTGACGATGTGCTGGACTACGCGATCACGTTGCCCGGGAAGCTCGTAAACGCACGGGCGGCGGCCGTGGTGCTCTACGACGAGCAGGGGGCAACGCTCACCGCCCGCTGCAGCGGCCTGAACGAGGAGCAACTTGCAGCGGCCCGCGCGGCCTGCGGCCTGACTGCCGACCAGTTGCCGCCGCTCGCGCCGCAACTCTTCACGTCCCGTGGCCGCGCGCCGCTCGGCCTGCAGGCCTGCCTGGTCGTCGCCCTGGCTGAGCGCGACAACCCGCCACTCGGCTGGATCGAGTGTTACCTGGCCGAGGCCGGCGCGCTGGCGACCACAGCCCCGGTCGGCGCCCCGCCCAGCGCGCTCAACACGCTGCTGGTCACGGTTGCCGGTGAGCTCGCCGAGGCGATCCAGGGGAGCCGCCGCCGCGCCCGCGAACTGGCCAGCATGGTCGCCCTGGAGCAGGCGATCACCGAGGAGCGCACCCGCATCGCCCGCGACCTGCACGACGGTGTCGCGCAGAGTCTCGCCTTCCTGCGCATGCGCGTCGATCTGTGGGAGGACTGGCTGGAGCAGGAGCCGCAACGGCTGCACGAAGAATTCGCTGCCGTCAAAGCCAATCTGCGCCATCAGATCGAAGAACTGCGCCGGGCGATCTTTGCCCTGCGCCCGATCGAGCTCAGCCAGCTCGGCTTCAGCGGGGCGCTGCGCCGCTTCGTGACCGCGTTCGCCGAGCAGCAAGTCTGGGAACTGGAGCTCGACCTGAGCGACCTGCCGCCTGATCTCCCCCTCGCGCTTGAGCTCGCCGCCTTCCGCTTCGTGCAGGAGGCCCTGAACAATGCAGCCAAGCACGCCAACGCGCGCCACGTCAGGGTCGCGCTGCGCCTGGTTGACGACGGGCTGCAGATCGTGGTACGTGACGACGGGGTTGGCTTCGACCCGGGCGCCCAGGCTGAGGCGCCGGGCACGCGTCTCGGGCTGCGCCAGATGCGTGAACGGGCGGCCGCGCTCGACGGCCGGCTCACCATCCTCTCGCGCCCCGGCCAGGGCAGCGAGGTGCGGGTCTGGCTCCCACTACGCTATGCCCACGAGCAGGCCACAGCAGGCGGAGCCGCGAGCAGATGACCGGGTGACGACGATCGCCTCACGTCTCCGCGCCTTCTCGTGTCCTCGTATCCTCGCGTCACGAGTGCCCCCGCGGCAGCGTGAGGCCGAAGCACGCTGCGACCCGACGGGGCCTCCTCGCGCCACCGCCTCCTCGCTCGCCTCCGCGCCTCACATATCCCTACGTGTGTATGAGACCAGCGACCTCGCGGCGCGCAAGGGCAAGCGCTGCACCGAGGTTCGCCACGGTGGTGATGTCACCGAGACCGGTATTGAGGCTCACGAGGGTCTGCGCAACGGTGGCGCGAATGCCGCTGACCACGGTGCGTGCGCCGAGTAGCCGGATCGCCACGGCGGTATCGATCAGCGCCCTGGCGACCTCGGTGTCGATCATGGCGATGCCGGTCACGTCGATGATCACCACCTGGGCGCGGTGCTCGGCGACCATCTCGAGGATCTGCTTGCGCAGCGCCCCCGCCCGCGTGCTGTCGAGGTTGCCCACCAGGGGCGCCAGCAAGACGTGATCGTCAACCACCAGCACCGGTAACTCCAGCGTCTGCACCAGAGCGAAGAGGCGCTGCTGCTCGACCACGCGCTCCTCGATCTCCTGCCGGGCCGCTTCGGCGGTCTGGCGCGCCGCTTCGGCCTCGTCCGCGCGCTGGTCGGCGACGCGCAGAGCGGTAAGCTGCGCCATGTTCAGTCGATCCGAGACCGCCCAGACCACGATAATCAGCGTGGCGACACAGGCCGCGTTGAGCAGCCAGACGAGTTGCTCTGGGAGTTGAGTATGCGTCGCCAGTGTCGGCCCGAGCGCGACGAGCAGCGCCCCCAGGATGGCGCAGAAGACCATCGTCGCGATCGTGATCTGGCGCCGGTTGCTCAGGCTGACGAGCAGCACGACCACAGCCAGAAAGGGGGCCGCGGCAACACGCAACTCCGGCAGCCAGATCGCGACCATGATCTCCGCCGCCACGATCGCCAGGGCCTGGGGCAGAACCATCTGCCAGAGCGGGCGCGTGCGCAAGAGCAAGGTCAGACCACCGCCGGACGCAGAGGTGAAGGTCACGGCTATGCCGGCAAGCATAGCCGGGAGCGGATTGACCACAAACACGGCCAGCATGAGCAGGAAGGCGACCGAGCAACTGCCCATCACCCAGAGCGCAATCGTCGTGATGTTCCGTCGCTGGAGCTGTTCGAGGACCTCGCGTGAAGAAGTCATGGCGTCATCCTGGTATCGCGTCGCGAACACAGTACACACGGCGGAGCAGCGCACCACAATGAACAGGTATACGCCTCTACCATACGCGCAGCGCTTACCGCAACCGTACCAGCAACGCTACGCCCGCGAAAAAAGTTAAAAATTTGCTAAAAATGCGCAGGTCTGGCATACTACTGCGCGCGAAGCGTCCGGGAGTTTTGCCGATACGTTAGCCTACCCGACAGGAGATCGTATGCATGCTCATGCTTCCTGGTCCAACCTCGCCTTGCCCGGCTGGCTCGAAGCAATCCGCGCTGAAATCGTCCTGAACTGGAAGTTCAACCGCTACGACATCTCGGCCACGCTCATCCCCGGCGTCCTGTTCGTACTGGCGGCCTGGCACAGCAGATCGCCTGACTGGATGGCGCTGCCGGGCCATCTGCTCTGGGGTTCGCTCTACTTCTGGCTATATGCCAGCACCTTCTGCATTTCGAACCAGTTAGGCGGGGTGGACGAAGACAGGCTCAACAAGCCAGACCGGCCACTGGCTGCCGGGCTGGTAACGCGGCGCGGCGCCTGGACACGCTGGTTCGTCGCGATGGGGCTCTTTTCGCTGGTGGGCTGGCACCTGGGCGTCCTGGAGTGGACGCTGCTCTGGCAGGTGGTGCTGGTCCTGCACAATCTGGGATCGTGGTCGCGGCACTACGCGACGAAGAACCTGGTTATGACGCTAGGGTCAGTCGCACAGCTGGCTGCGGCTTGGCAGATGGTGCGCCCGATCACGCCGACCGTCTGGGCCTGGATCCTGGTGCCAGCGCTGACCCTGCTCACCCACGTTTCGCTGCAAGACATGCGCGATGTTGACGGTGACAGACTGGTCGGGCGACGCACGTTCCCGATCGTGTTCGGCGAATGGCGAGGTCGCCTGTTCCTGGCGCTTGCCTTCGGATTGTTACCGGTAGCGACGCACTTCGTTTTGATGGCACCGGAGGGATCGCGGCCGGATGTGCTCGTACTGGACCTGCTGCTGGCGGCGATTTGTCTGGTCATCGCCGGGCGGGTGCTCTTGCTGCGCAGCCCTTTTGCCGATCACGTCACGTATATGCTGTACACCTACTGGTACTGCTTCGTGCTCGCGGCAGCGATTGTCGTGCTGTGAGGAAAAACCCGATACGCTGATAGGGGTACAGCGGCGCTGCACCCCTATCACGTCTGGCAAACCGCGTTGGGCTGCTACCTCTCGACACACGCCTCAAGGCCGCCCGGGCTTGCTGCTGTCCGGGGGGGTCGCGGGCATGGGCAGGATGGGCGCGATCGGGTCAACCAGGCGATTGACGATCGCCCCGAGGCGCTGGAACTGCGGCCCGAGCTCGGTCTCGGCCAGCGGGATGTTGACCGGCACGTCCAGCTGCACCGGGATCGAGGTGACGAGCTTGACGTCCATGTTCAGGTCGACCGGCAACTCAAGCCCCGCCGGGAGCACGATGTTGACAGTGGCATTGAGGTTGCCACCGCCCCCCGGGAAGTTGATCGCCGCCGGAGCGGTCAGCGGCACCGGCTCGGTCAGCCGCACGACGTTGCGCGGGGTCATGATCGTGTCGGGGTTGATCGGCACGTCGAGCTCGATCGGCAGGCGGGTGTCGAGCGGCACCGTGTAGATGATCGTTGACCGCTGGAGATCGCCCACCACATCCTGCAACTCGGCGAGATTGTCGGCGGCAAAGACCTGGGCGTTGGCGGTCAGTCCGGCCACCTGGCTGCGGTGATTGATCAGTACCCCGATGAGTACGCCGACAACTACGATCAGCACAGCGTTGATCAGGAAGGAGGTCCAGATCAGTGCCTTGTAGAATGGCGCGATGCGGGCATAGCGCGGGCGGGCACGTTCGGCTGTGGTCGAGCGGGCGCCAGTTTCAGCTGCCATACGCAGGGTTCCTTTCGCAGCGACATCGGTACGGGTACGGCGCGCGAGCCCATCACGGGCGGCGCTCGTATGATGGCGCATCATAGCACACGTGAATTACGATCGGTCAGCCGCGACTGGACAACCCGCCCCGTCCCGTGGCCGCCACGCGCCCCCGTGGCCGCCCGCAACCCCGGTGTAAGGCCGAAGCATTCGCCAGTTGGGTCGCTCGTCCGATGCACCGCGCCGTGGGCGAATGCTTCGGCCCTACACGACCCGCCCCGGGGCATGTTTTGTGTCTCCGGGTCCGCATCTCGCACGCCGGGGCCGCCACGCACCCTACCAGGGGTGGGTTTTTGGGGAGTTGCGCCCCCAGGCCCCACATACCCCACCCCCCTACCCCCTCCCCTGGTAGGGGAGGGGGCCAGA
>DAOUBZ010000179.1:0-1694 GCA_034432515.1 Chloroflexaceae bacterium
GACTTCGTGCTGCTGCGCAGCCCGTCCTACCCGCTCAAAGACCTGGCAATGTTCATCGGCAGCGACCCGCTTGGCCCGCTCGCGACGGCACTCGATCGCAAAGACGGCGTGCGCTACACCGCGATCGAGCTCATCGTCCGCGCCATGCCGGCGAAGGAAGACTGGCGCGCGCCGCTGCGCGAGCAAATTGGCGCGATCCAGGGCAGCGTCAACCCGGAAGACATCGCCGCCTACGACGCGCTGCTGCGCAAGGTCGAAGGCTACGGCTTTGACGTGGTCGTGCGCTGCATCGTGGTCGCGGAGAGTCGAAAGGCCGTGATCCAGCAGCTGCGCGAGCTGCACCACGCGCTGCGCACCTTCAGCCGGCCGGCTGGCAGCGCGCGCCAGGGGCTGCTCAGGCGTGGCGGTCGTCTGCCCAACCGTAGCGGTGGGTATAGCATGACGCCGCTGACGCCGGTAATCACTGGCAGCGCGCCGCTCCCCGGCTGGGGGTGGCGGCTCATTGCCTACGCGGCGGGAGGAACGGCATGTGGCAGCGCGCTTGGTTGGCTCATCGTCCAGGCCCTGCCCGCGATCCAGCAGACCCTGGCACAGACCGCCATCCCGCGCCTGCCGCTGACCATCCCGCCGGTCATACCCATGCTGCTCTTTGTCCTCACCCTGCTCGCCGGCGGCCTGGGCGGCCTCGCCCTGCACCCACGCCGGCGCGCGGCGCGAGCGCAATCCCGCCTGGCAGAACTGCATAGCCATGCCCACCACAGCGTCTGGCCGGGCTACACCTGGACGATCTTCCCCGCGCCGGGCAAGCGCCGCTCAATCCTGACACCCTATGAGCTGGCGGCGCTGTGGCATCCGCCCGCATTGGAGCTCGAGGCCCAGTTCGCCTGGCGCAGCGGCAAATTCCTGCCGGCGCCGCCGGCGGCGTTCCTCAGCCCGCACGAGGCGCAGCGCGCGGAGCAGCGCCAGATTGTGCCACGCCCGCCCTCGCCCGAGGTGCTGGGCGCCAGCCGCCTGGGGATCGCCTACGCCCGCCAGCGCAACGGCGAACTGGCCCTGATTGGCCCGACCCTGCGTGACCTGCGCCAGGGCTGGGACACGATGGGCGGCACCGGCAGCGGCAAGAGTAGCCTGATCGAGACGATGGTCTTCGAGATCGCCCGCATCGGCGGCGGCTGTGGCGCGATCGACGCCAAGGGCGACCTGGCCGACCGGCTGCTGCGCATTTTGCCGCCGGAGGCCTACGACCGGGTTGTGGTGATCGACACCACCGCGACCATGGTGCCCTGCATCAATCCTTTCGACCGGCGGATCATCGGCGCCAAGCCGCGCGATGTGGTCGCCGGCGAGATCGGCGAGATCTTCGCCCGCATCGAGCCGGAGATCTGGGCCGGTGCGATCGGCATGCAGCAGGCGCTGCTGATGAGCATCAGCGCCATCCTTGAGGGCGAGCGCGAGCCGTCGCTGCTGCACCTGCCAGGGAGAAGCGTGTTGCTTGACGATCCAAAACAGCGATCAGCTCGCATCCAGACACCACTATGACGCCGTCTGGGCGAGCGCACCCGCACCATGCTCCAGCGGGTCAACGAGAGCATCCTCCTCCGCGAGGCCGACCTCATCGCGCTGGCCTGGCCCGAGGCGGTAAGTCGCCAGGCCCAGGAGGAGGCGCTCACCCGCTGGCAGCAGCGCCGCTACAT
>DAOUBZ010000180.1:0-3447 GCA_034432515.1 Chloroflexaceae bacterium
GCCGCTGCGCCGGCACGGCGATCGCGAGGCGCCCGCTAAGGTACTGGCCGGTGAGCGAGTTGGGATGGCGGCCGATCGCCTCGGGTGGCCCGGCCACCACCACCTCGCCGCCCTTCACCCCGGCGCCTGGCCCGAAGTCGATGATCCAGTCCGCGGCCTGCATCGTCTCCAGGTCGTGCTCAACCACCACCAGCGTATTGCCCAGGTCGCGCAGGCGCAGCAGCGAATCGAGCAGCTTGCGGTTATCGCGCTGGTGAAGTCCGATGCTTGGCTCGTCGAGGATGTACATCACGCCCACCAGACCCGAGCCGATCTGCGAGGCCAGGCGGATGCGCTGGGCCTCGCCGCCCGAGAGGGTAGGCGCCGGGCGCTCCAGGGTCAGGTAGTGCAGGCCCACGTTGTTGAGGAAGCCCAGCCGCTCACGGATCTCTTTGAGCACATCGGCAACGATCTGCAGCTGCGTCGCGTCGAGCGGGCCATCAGCGGGGCCGTCAGCACCCAGGCTCAGCACCCAGTGGTGGGCCTCGGTGATGTTCTTACGGCACACCTCGGTGACATTCAGCCCCGCCACGCGCACCGCGCGGCTCTCGGGGCGGAGCCGCGCGCCCAGGCAGGCCGGACAGGGCTGCTCGCTCATGAACTGGATGTAGTACTCACGGGCCAGGTCGCTGCCTGTCTGCATAAAGCGGCGGCGGATCTCCGCGGCCACGCCCTCCCAGGTGCGGTAGAACTCGCCGCGGCTACCGCCGTCGCCCGACCAGGTGAAGCGAATGCGCTCCTTGCCGCTACCGTGGACGATCGCCTCCCGCTGCTGCGCGCTCAACTGGTCCCACGGCGTATCCAGGCTGAAGCCGTAGTGGGCGGCGATCGCGACCAGGGCCTTATAGGCCCACGAGTCGGTCTTCTTGCGCATCTCGCCCCAGTAGGTAACCGCACCCTCGTGGATGCTCAGCGCCCCATTGGGCACCAGCAGCGCCGGGTCGACCTCCAGGCGCGTGCCGAGACCGGCGCACTGCGGACAGGCGCCCTGCGGCGAGTTGAACGAGAACATCTGCGGCGTCAACTCGGGGAAGGAGATGCCGCAACTCGGGCAGGTATTGCTCTCGCTCATCAGCCACTCTTCGCCCGGCGCCTCATCGCTACTTGCCTGGACCGCGATCAGCACACTGCCCTCGCCGACGCGCAGCGCCTGCTCGATGCTGTCGGTAAGCCGGGTGACGAAGGCCTCGTACGCGCTCCCGGCCGCCGCAGCCGCCACCCCGATCGCGGTCCGGGATTCACCGGGCTCAGCCACTGCCGGCTCAGCCGCCTGCTGCGGCATCACCAGCCGGTCGACCACCACCTCGATCGTGTGCTTGACCTTCTTGTTGAGCTTGATCTCCTGGTCGAGGCCGCGGATCTCGCCATCGACACGCACGCGCACGAAGCCCTCAGCCCTGGCCTCGGCGAAGATGTCCTTGTACTCGCCCTTGCGCTGCGAAACGAGTGGTGCGAGGACCATAAAGCGCGTCCCGGCGGGGAGCGTCAGCACGCGCCCGACCATCTGCTCGGCGCTCTGCGAGGCCACCGGGCGCCCGCACTGGTGGCAGTGCTGCGTGCCAACGCGCGCAAAGAGCAAGCGCAGGTAGTCGTAGATCTCGGTGACCGTACCAACTGTGGAGCGGGGATTCTTGCTCGCGCTCTTCTGCTCAATGGCGATCGCCGGCGAGAGCCCTTCGATCAGGTCGACACGCGGCTTCTCCATCTGGCCGAGGAACTGGCGCGCATAGGCCGAGAGGCTCTCGACATAGCGGCGCTGGCCCTCGGCGTAGAGCGTATCGAAGGCCAGCGAACTCTTGCCCGAGCCGCTCACACCGGTGAGCACCACCAGCCGGTCACGAGGAATCTCGACATCGATGCCTTTGAGGTTATGCTCCCGGGCGCCCTTAATGACGATCCTGTCCTTCGCCATAGGCTATTGCACCTCTGCTGCGCAGACGAAAACGCCGCCTGGCGTTGCGGCGGCGCTGGAGTTGAACGACCGTGCGAGTAGTATACCACCGTTTGCGGGTCTACACACTGAAGGCCCACTCGCCGCTGCGCATCAGCGCTTCGGCAGCGCCGGCAGACGTGATGCCGTCGACATCCATCGCCGCCGAGCCGATCATAAAGTCTTCGTGGATCGTGCTGAGGTTGCCCCCGGCCGCCGTGAATTGTTCCGCCGACAGCTCGTTGCCGCCAGCCAGGCAAAAACGGTAGCCGCTGCCGAGCGCCAGGTGGCTGGCGGCGTTCTCGTCATAGAGCGTATTGGCAAAGAGCAGCCCGGTCTGCCCGACGGGCGAACTGTTTGGCGCCAGGGCGACCTCGCCAAGCCGCGCGGCGCCCTCGTCGCTGGCGAGCAAGCGCCGGAGCACCTCCTCGCCCCTGGCCGCCGTCGCGCGCACTACCTGGCCGCGCTCAAAGTGGAGCGCGAAGTCGTCGATCAGGTTGCCGGCGTACATCAGGGGCCGGCTTGAGCGCACCACACCCTCGACCTGCTCACGGTGCGGCAGTGTAAAGACCTCCTCGGTCGGCAGGTTGGGCACGAAGGCCTGGCCCCGCTCGCTGATCGAGCCGCCCCCGGCCCAGCGATGGCCCGGCGCCAGACCGACGCGCAGGTCGGTGCCGGGCGCGCGGAAGTGCAGCGCGGCATAGGCCCTGGCGTTGAGATAGGCGCTCCGCGCCTCCAGGTCGGCGATATGCGCCTGCCAGGCGGCCACCGGGTCAGCAACGTCGAGGCGACAACTGGTCGCGATCGCGCGCCACAGCTGGCCGATCCGCTGCTCGGCCGGCACCTCAGGCAGCACCTGGGCCGCCCAGCCCGGGGTCGGATACGAAACGACCGCCCAGACCGAGGCATTGCGCTGGACCAGTTCGAGGAACGGCTGGGCAGCCCGCGCCTCGGCCTGCTTGATCGCGCTCACCGCCGCCGGGTCTTCGCCGGCCAGCAGGGTCGGCGTGGCGGCATAGATCGCCAGCCGGGCATCGCCGGCGCGCAAATAGTCCGCCGACAGCCGGGGGATCCAGTCTGCCACCTCGCCGAGCGTCTCGCGCGGCGCAGCCTGTACCCGCACCAGCGTCAACTGCTCATCGTCCCAGATCACGTCAACCAGGCGCGCGCCGGCGCGATAGGCGCTGCGGGCCACCGCGCGCACCAGGTCGGCGGTCTGCAGCTCGGCGCGGATCAGCAACCGCTGGCCCGCCTGCAGGTTCAGCCCCACCCTGACGATCACATCGGCGTAGCGCTGCAGTTCATCGGCTGGAACAGGCATCGACATGGGCAGATCTCCTCAGCACGGGCGCAGCAGCGGCCAGTGACCGCTGCTGCGCCCCAATCTCTCCGCCCATGCTAGCACAGGATCGGCCAGTTCACCGCAGTTACAAACGAGGGTTTGCCCCAAAAGGACGTTTTACTGCGCCACTGCGCTC
>DAOUBZ010000181.1:0-2580 GCA_034432515.1 Chloroflexaceae bacterium
GCGGTGGTGTTTCCGTTGGTTTTTGGCGGCTGCGCCGCCAAAAACCAACGGATACACCCGGGTTACGGCTTGCCCCAGGGACGTTGCATCAGCCCTGGCCCGGCGGTGAGCTGATTTGACAAGCTGCTGTACAGCCCCTAAGATCGGCACACGCGAGCGCTTAAACATAAGGAATGCGTGCATGGCCGCTCTCATCAGGCTGGCAACTGCCCACGATGCCACCCAGATCCGCGCAATCTACGCCCCGATTGTCACCCACACCAACTTCTCGTTCGAGCTCACTCCACCCACGGTGAGCGAGCTGCGGCAACGTATGAGCAAGACGCTCGAGCGTATGCCCTGGCTCAGCTGCGATCTCGACGGCGTCGTGGCCGGCTACGCCTACGCCACCCCGCACCGCGTGCGAGTGGCCTACCAGTGGTCGGTCGAGGTCGTGGTCTACGTGCACGAGCAGCACCGCCAGCGGGGTGTGGCGCGCGCGCTCTACCGCTCGCTGTTCGAACTGTTACGGCTGCAGGGCTACTACAACGCCTTTGCCGGCATCACGCTGCCCAACGAGCCTGGCGCCAGGCTGCACCAGTCGCTCGGTTTCCAGCCTGTGGGGGTGTACCGCGCCGTGGCCTACAAACGGGGGGCCTGGCACGATGTCGAGTGGTATCAACTCGTGCTCCAGGATCACGCGAGCAACCCGCCGGTGCCGACCGTGCTGACCCGGCTCGTCGATACGCCGGCGTTTGCGGCCGCACTCGAAGCGGGCTCGGCGCTGCTGCGGTAGGCCTGGTTGGCGCCAGCCTTGCCATCTGGTGGACACGTGAGACGTGAGGCGCATTGATGGCGCGCAGATGCTAGTGACCCCGCGCTGTGATCGCCGCCACGCCTGGCCAGCGGACTGGCGGCGCTGGCACGCCCGCATCCGCCAACTCGTGATCGGGGCACCGTACCGCGCCCGGGCCCTGTGCCGGGCAGAGCGATGGAGATCCGGCGTTGGAACGTAGTCGCCGCCCCATCCGGCCCACCCAGCGGTCACCGCTGGGGCTGGTGGCGTGGCTGGCCTGCCTGGGGCTGCTTGCCAGCGCGGCCTGGCTGCTGCTGCAGGCTACGGAGACGCGCCGCCAGCTCGAAGCGCTCGTGGTAACCCCCGTCCCTAGCCCGGAGCAGGCCGGACCCGCCGTGGCCTTGCTTAGCCTCCCGACGCTTGCACCCGCCCGCTCCGACCTCGCCGCGCCAGCCACTATCTTGCTGCTTGGCACCGACCGCCGCCCCGGGGAAGAGGTGACGCCGCGGAGTGACGCCATCCTGGTGCTACGGCTGGACCCGACCCGCCGGCGGGTTGCCGTGCTCTCGCTGCCACGGGATCTCTGGGTCGCCATCCCGGGCCATGGCGCCAACCGGCTGAACGCAGCCTTCCTCTGGGGTGAACGTGATGGCCCGCGCGGCGGCGGGCTGGCGCTGGCCCGAGCCACGGTGGCGGAACTGCTCGGCAGTCCGGTGGACTATGGCATGGTGGCCGACTTCCGCGGCTTCGTTGGTCTGGTGGACGCCCTGGGCGGCATCAGCGTCGACGTGCCGCGCCCCCTGGAGGATCGGCAGTTCCCAACCAGCGATCGGCGCCTCACCACGGTGCGGTTCGCCGCCGGACGGCAGCGCATGGATGGGGTGACCGCCCTGACCTACGCGCGCATCCGCCACCCCGACAGCGATTTCGAGCGCGGGCAACGCCAGCAGGCAGTACTGCTGGCCATCGCCGAGCGGCTGCGTGAACGAGGCGACCTCGCCAGTCTGCTTACGGCCCGGCGGGTCAGTGCTGCGCTGGTGGGCTATGTGCAGACGGACATGCCGGTTGAGCGGATGCTGCACCTGGCCTGGGCGCTGCACGAGCTCGACCCGGCCAGCGTGGAGCGCTACGCGTTCAGTGAGGCCGATGTGCGCTTCGGCGTCGAGAACGACCGTTTTGCCCAGATGCCCCGCCCCGGTGCGATCGAACGCTATGCGCGGCTGCTGCTCGACGGACCAGAGGCACACGGTGAAACGCGCTGAGCCGGCGACGCTCCCGCAAGAGTCTATCCGAATAACTCAGGACACCGAATTCCTGGAGGCACCATGGCGACCGAGATCAAGATGCCGCAACTGGGGGAGAGTGTGACCGAGGGGACGATCGGTCGCTGGTTGAAACGGCCCGGCGAGGCGGTGGCGAAGTACGAGCCGCTGCTGGAAGTGATCACCGACAAGGTTGACACCGAAGTGCCGGCGCCGAGTGCCGGCACCTTGCTGGAGATCCTGGTGGCCGAGGGCGAGACGGTGCCGGTGGGCACGGTGATCGCCCTCCTGGGTACAGCGGAGGAGCAACCGGCGCCTGAAGCGGTACCCGCGGCCCCGGCGCCCGCGGCCGGGGCGCCGCAGGCTGCGGCGCTGGCAGTGCCGGCCACGACGACCACGGAGCGCAGCAGCTACATCTCGCCGGTGGTGGCCCGCCTGGCCGCTGAGCACCGGCTGGACCTGAGCCAGATTCGCGGCACGGGCCAGGGCGGGCGGATCACCAAGCAAGACGTGCTACGCCTGATCGAATCGCGGGTGGCAGAG
>DAOUBZ010000182.1:0-31548 GCA_034432515.1 Chloroflexaceae bacterium
AGGCCACGGGCGAGGCGCGCCTGGATTGCAGGTTCGAGCAGCCAGGTGGCGAAGGCGCGGGCCCGTGTGCGCGCTTCGCCAGCCAGATCGCGGTGAAAGAGCAGAAAGCTTCCCCCCAGCGGCGCGAGCGCCGGGCGGCCCGTAGCTGGCACCAGCGGCAGCGGGGCAATGCCGAGCTCCAGCGTATCGCTGACCATGCGATAGCGCTGAACGGCCCAGTCGCCATCCAGCGCGAAGGCGGCATAGCCCTGCTCGAAGAGGCGCTGGCCGCGCCGGTAGCCCGCGCCATTGGTGGGAGCGGCCACGTACAGCTCACGAAGCAGCCCCAGGGCCGCAGCCAGTTCCGGCGTCTCCAGGCTGATCGTCTGGCCATCGGGGCCGAGCGGCGCGCCACCGAAGGCGTAGAGCCAGGGGAGCAGCCAGCGCGCCTCATCCCAGGCCGCAACCATACCGGCAACCTGGGGGGTGGCGGCAGCCCGCGAGCGCACGATCAACTCGTCGCTGGTGGTGGGGGCAGCATCAACCAGTGCCCGGTTGTAGAGCAACAGCAAGGCGCCCTGCGCGCTCAGCGGCACGCCCCAGAGTTCGCCGTCGGCGCTGGCAGCAGTGCGCAGCGCTGGCAGCGTATCGGCGGGGGCGGGCAGCCCGACGGGCTGGATCCGCCCGTCGGCCCGCAGCCCGGCCAGGGCTTCCTGGTCGCCCCAGAGCAGATCGGGCGGCGCCTCATCCAGCAACTCCGCCGTCGCCAGACTCAGGCGCAGACCGTCAGCCGGTCGCGCGAGCACCGTGATTGGGATCCCGTTCTCGGTGGTAAAGGCGCCGGCGAGCTCGCGCACGAGCTCCAGCGCCGGCCCCTCCTCGGCCACCCAGAGGGTCAGGGCAGGCGGTACGGGGGTCGCACGCGGGGCTGCCAGAGTGGCCACTGCCGCTGGCGTGGGCGCCGGCGCCGTAACGACGGGGGTGGGCGAGGGGGTGCTAGCTGGAGTGGGCGTGGTGGGTAGCAGGCCAGCGCAGCCAGCCAGCGCCAGGACGGCGAGCAGAAGCGGCAGCACTCGTACCAGGCGCGGAATGATCGGGCTCATAGCCGGATTATACCAGCAGGGGCGGCGCCCGCCATGGGCGGGCACATCCGTTCCAGGGCTTGTGCAACGATACTGCTGCCAACCCCACACCCCACCGGGCGAGGCGGACGTTGCCCAAACCCTGACATCCATTCCGCGCCACGCTGCGTAGAAAGAAACATCAAGCAGATCGCCCTGAATAGCAGAAGGAGTATGCCGACGATGCGCCGAATGGTCCTCGCCCTGATTGCCCTGGTTGCCCTGGTGGTCACGGTTGCCACCCCGGCCGCTAGCGCCCAGACCATGAACATGGTCCGCGTCATGCACGCCTCGCCCGACGCCCCCGCGGTCGATATCTACGTCAATGGTCAGGCGGTCCTGCGCAATGTTCCGTTCTTCGCATACAGCGATTACCTGAGCCTGCCCGATGGCAGTTACAGGGTGGCGGTGACCCCGGCCGGTAAGCCCGAGGCCGATGCGGTGCTGCGGGCCACGCTGAACCTGAGCGGCGGCTTCACCGGCACCGTGGGTGCGGTAAACTTCGTCAAGAACATCGAGGCGGCCCTGTTCCAGGACAACCTGGCGCCGGTTGCCGATGGCAAGGCCCGGGTGCGGATCATCCATGCCAGCCCGAATGCGCCGGCGGTGGACATCAAGCTGGCCGGCACGAGCACGGTGGTGGTTGCGAATGCGCCGTTCAAGGCCGCGGCCACGGTTGAGGTCGATCCGGGCACCTACAAGTTCGACATCAGCCCGGCGGGCCAGTCGGCGGTGGTCTTCACTACGCCGGAGCTGCGCTTCGAGAGCGGCTGGATCTACACGCTGGTGGCCACCGGCGACCTGAACAAGAACTTCTGGGTGCAGTCGCGCGTGGACAAGGTCGCGCCGTAGTCCGTCGTCCGCGCAACTGTGATGCCCTGGAAAGGCCGAAGCATTGGCTCTGCCAATGCTTCGGCCTTTCCAGGGCATTGCGGTACCCGGGCGCGCACGCCGTCGCGCCGCTTACACCCCGACGGCCAGGGCGGTCTCCACGGGGAGGCGCTCGTCGAGCCAGGTGAGCATATCGGGGTAGCGCAGGTTGAGGCCGAGGTCGTGGCTCAGGCGGCTGTTGTCGAGGCGCACCGAGGCCGTCAGGGCGCCGACAATGCTCGGGTCGAGGCCGGCGCGCAGGGCAACTGCCGGCGAGAAGGTACGCGGCGGCACCATGCCGAGGCGCTGGCGGATGGCGCTGTAGAGCTCGAACTGGCGCAGCGGCTGGTTGTCGCCAACGTTGTAGATCGCGCCGAGCTGGGCCTCGGTGGGCACCCGGACGAGGATGTCGAGCAGATCGGCGATGTGGATGTGGGGCACGAAGTTGCGGCCATCGCCGTAGATCGTGGCCATCCCCGTTTCGACCGCAGTGATAGGATCGCGCTCGGGGCCGTAGATCGAGGCAACGCGGAGGATGATCGCCGGGAAGCGCTGTTCACGCGCGGCGCGCATGATCGCGCGTTCGGCTTCGGCCATCACCTCGCCGAGCAGGTGGCCGGGCGCAACAGGGGCGTCCTCATCGACCCAGGTGTCACCGCGATCGCCATAGGGCGTGACATTGGAGGTAAAGACGTAGGCTGAGACGGTGCGGGCGCGGGCACAGGCGGCGATCAGGTGCTGATTCCCATCGACGTACGTCCGGCGCAGGGCCGTGCTTTCGAGCACAAAGCAGGAGGTGAGGTTGTAGACGTAGTCGACGCCCTCAGCGACGCCCTCGAGACTTTCGGGGCGGGTGAGGTCGCCGATCCAGACGCTCATCCCACGGGCCGCGAGCCGTTCGACCAGCGGTGTATCGGGGTTGAGCACCAGGCCGCGGACCCGATGTCCCTCGGCGATGAGTCGTTCTGCGAGCCGCGAGCCAACATAGCCGGATGCGCCTGCGACCAGGTAGTACGCCATAGTCCACCTCGCATGTGTTGGGGTGAGGCAGCGACGCCTCCCGTGCGCCCGGGCGGCTGCAGTGCCGTCCTCACCGGATCGACGGATGTGCAGACTGCTCCCGACCAGCACCAGCTACCATGGCGGCGCGATCCGACTGTTCAGGTGCAGCAATGCCCCGATTTTAGCATTTTTCAACCAGGAGTGCTACGCCCCGCCGGCAGGGGATGTCTGTGCATACCTTGTGCATTTTACCAGGTACCGCTGGGCGAGGTCTGGCCGGTGGATGGCAGCATCCACCGGCCAGAGACGGGGGGTGTTCAACGCCGGTATTCAGTCGATGCGACGGTAGGCCGGCAGGGTGAGGAACTCGACGAACTCGTCGCTGGTGGTGATTTCGTCGAAGAGTTCGGCAGCTTCTTCGTACTTGCCCTCGGCGTAGGCCGGGCCGAGGATCTGGCGCACCTTCGCGAGTTCCTCAGGCAGCAACTGACGGAACAGCTCCACGGTGACCTTGCGGCCATCGTCGAGCACGCCCTTGGGGCTGCGGATCCACTGCCAGATCTGGGCGCGCGAGATCTCGGCGGTGGCGGCGTCCTCCATCAGGTTGAAGACCGGGACGCAGCCGTTGCCGGCCAGCCAGGCGCCGAGGTACTGGATGCCGACGTTGATGTTGAGGCGCAGGCCGGCCTCGGTGATCGGCGCCTCAGGGCCGAACTTCAGCAGGTCGGCGGCAGTGACCTGGACATCCTCGCGGGTGCGGTGGATCTGGTTGGGCGTCTTCATCACGGCGTTGAAGGCCTCGAGCGCCACCGGCACGAGGCCGGGGTGGGCCACCCAGGTGCCATCGTGGCCATCGTTGGCCTCGCGCTCCTTGTCGGCGCGCACCTTGGCCAGGGCCGCCTCATTGGCCGCCGGGTCGCCCTTGATCGGGATCTGGGCCGCCATGCCCCCCATCGCGTGGGCGCCGCGGCGGTGGCAGGTCTTGATCGCCAGCAACGAGTAGGAGCGCATGAAGTGGGTGGTCATGGTGACGAGCGCCCGGTCGGCGAGGCAGAAGTCCGGGTTATTGCGGAACTTCTTGATGCAGGAGAAGATGTAGTCCCAGCGGCCACAGTTGAGCCCGGCGGAATGCTCGCGCAGTTCATAGAGGATCTCGTCCATCTCGAAGGCGGCGAGGATGGTCTCGATCAACACGGTGGCCTTGATCGTGCCGCTGGGCAGGCCGGCGGCGGCCTGGGCGGCGAGGAAGACCTCGTTCCAGAGCCGGGCTTCGAGGTGGCTCTCCAGCTTGGGTAGGTAGAAATAGGGGCCGCCCTGCACCTCGATCGCCTGGCGGGCATTGTGCACGAAGTAGAGCGCGAAGTCGAAGATCCCGCCGGAGACAGGCTCACCATCGACGGTGACGTGCTTCTCATCGAGATGCCAGCCCCGCGGGCGCACGAAGAGCACGGCGGGGTTGTCGATCAAGGCATACTGCTTGCCCTCGGGGGCCTGGTAGCTAATCGTGCGGCGCAGCGCATCGCGCAGGTTGAGCTGGCCGCTGATCTGGTTGTCCCAGGTGGGGGTGTTGGCGTCTTCGAAGTCGGCCATGAACACCTTCGCACCGGAGTTGAGCGCGTTGATCACCATCTTGCGGTCGACAGGGCCGGTGATCTCCACGCGGCGATCGTTCAGGTGGGGCGGGAAAGGTGCGATCTGCCAGTTGCTCTCGCGGATGTGCGCGGTGGCGGACAGGAAGTCGGGGCGCGCGCCGGCATCGAGCTCAGCCTGGCGCGCCTGGCGGGCAGCGAGCAACTCAAGGCGGCGTGGGTTGAAACGGCGGTGCAATGTGGCCACCAGTTCCAGCGCCTCAGGGGTGAGCACCTCGGCGTACTCTGGCGTCACGCGCCCGCTGATCGTCATGCCGGCGGGCAGGTTCAGATCGGCCATCGATCTCCTCATTTCTTCAGCACGCTGGCCAGCGCTGTGGCCCGGGCCGCAGCGCTGGCCAGCGCTGCAGCCTAGTGGAACTGCTCCGCCTCGGTCGAGCCGGCGAGGGCAGTGGTCGAACTGGTACCGCCGGAGATGACCATGCTCACCTCGTCGAAGTAGCCGGTGCCGACCTCGCGCTGGTGGCGGGTGGCGGTGTAGCCGTCCTTCTCGGCAGCGAACTCGGCCTCCTGCAGCTCGGAGTAGGCGGCCATGCCGCGATCCCGGTAGCCGTGGGCGAGGGTGAACATGCTGAAGTTGAGGCTGTGGAAGCCGGCCAGGGTCACAAACTGGAACTTGTAGCCCATCTTGCCGATCTCCACCTGGAAGCGCGCAATGTCCGCGTCGCTGAGTTTCTTCTTCCAGTTGAACGAGGGCGAGCAGTTGTAGGCCAGCAGCTTGCCTGGGAACCTGGCGTGGATGGCATCGGCAAAGCGCTGTGCCTCGGCGAGGTTGGGCTCGGCCGTCTCACACCAGACCATATCGGCGTACTCGGCATAGGCCAGGCCGCGGGCGATGGCCTGGTCGAGCCCTGGCCTGACGTAGTAGAAGCCCTCGGGCGAGCGCTGACCGGTGAGGAAGGGGTGGTCGCGCTCATCGACATCGCTGGTGAGCAGGTTGGCGGCATTGGCATCGGTGCGGGCGATGATGAGGGTTGGCACGCCCATCACGTCGGCGGCCAGGCGCGCAGCCACCAGGTTGCGCACGGCCTGCTGGGTGGGCAGCAGTACCTTGCCACCCATGTGGCCGCACTTCTTCTCGGAGGCCAGCTGGTCTTCGAAGTGGACGCCGGCGGCACCGGCCTCGATCATGGCCTTGGTGAGCTCAAACACATTCAGCGGGCCGCCGAAGCCGGCCTCGCCGTCGGCCACGATCGGGGCAAACCAGTAGGTGTCGCCCTTGCCCTCCGAGTGCTGGATCTGGTCGGCGCGCTGCAGCGCCTGGTTGATGCGCTTGACCACGTGGGGCACGCTGTTGGCGGGATAGAGGCTCTGGTCGGGGTACATCTGGCCGGCGAGGTTGGCATCGGCCGCCACCTGCCAGCCGCTGAGGTAGATCGCCTTGAGCCCGGCCTTCACCTGCTGCACCGCCTGGTTGCCGGTCAGCGCACCCAGGGTATTGACGAAGGGCTCAGTGTTGAGCAAGTGCCAGAGCCGCTCGGCGCCCATGCGCGCCAGGGTGTGCTCGATCTGGATCGAGCCGCGGAGGCGGTAGACATCTTCGGGCGAATACGGACGGGTGATGCCCTGGTAGCGGGGCGTGTTCCAGCTTGCGGCGATGCTGGCGATCTCCTGCGCAGAGGTCATGGTCTCTGTCCTTTCCTCAGGGACGACGGTCTGACCGCGAGGCGTGCACGCGGGCAACAGCGCATCGGCAGCTTCGGCAGTGACGACCCCCACGTGCGGCAGCAGAGGCCGCGGATGGGGGCGTTGCGCGGAGAGGGAAGGGGGACAACCGGGGAACACGGGAGTGGGACCAGGGGTCGCCACTGACCTCGGCTGCCACGCTGCCCGCTACACAAAGAATGCACAGGCCTCTTACCGTAATTATAGCGTGCGTGCAGTTACATCGCGGTTACAAATTCCACAGTACGGGGGACTTTTCCACTCTGTGGAAACTCGCAAGCGGAACGGGGGCGGACGCAGTGTGCTGCGTCCGCACGTTGCTCAGGATTGGCGTGTCACGCCACCAGGCTCTCATTCCCAGGTACGGCCGTAGTTCTGTTCGAGCTTGGCGAGGATCGCCTGCTCGAGGTCGATGTCGAGCAGGTAGGCGAGCTGGAACAGGTAGTTGGCCACATCGGCCAGCTCTCCGGCCAGTTCGCCGGTGTCCTTTGGCACCTCGCTGAACTGGAAGTGCTCGAGCAGCTCGGCGGCTTCAACCGCGACCGAGATGGCGATGTTGCGCGGCGTCTGGGGGAAGATCGAGTCGGCGGCATACCAGCCCTTGTCGGTGACAAACTGGTTGATACGGTCGGTCAGCTGCTTGATGTCCATGGTTGCTCCCTCCATCGTCACGAACACCACCTACGACGGTCTACCCGCAAGCTTAGCACAGGTGCTCCTGCCACGAGCCCGCGCTTGCCCCAACGACGCCGCCACCCTGGGTGGTCCCGCAGGCAGCGGAGCGTGGTACAATACGCGCGCCGTGGCGCGACGCTGCGCCGCAGCGCGATGCGGAGGAGGTCTTATGCTCACCATCGAGCAACTCGTGGGCTACTGCGAGCGCACGATCGCCGAACGACACCTTGCCGGCGACCGCGAGGGCCTGCGCCGGCTGCAACTGGCCCTGGCCGTGTTGATGGAGGCCGCCCAGAGTGCCGACGATAAAGCGACGGCACGGCGCTTGCAGCTGCTGGCCGCCCGCTCGGCCAACCTGCAGGAGCAACTGGAGGGCGAGGGGTAAAGGCTGATGACACTCGCGATCACGCTTGCCGACATCCAGGCGGCCCGGCGCACCATCCGCGAGGTGATCGTGGCCACGCCGATCCTGCCGGCGGCGCTGCTGTCCAGTGAGCTGGGCGCGCAGATCTACTACAAGGCCGAGAACACCCAGCACAGCGGTTCGTTCAAGATCCGCGGCGCCTACAACACCATCGCCCACCTGAGCCCCACGGAGCGGGCGCGGGGCGTGATCGCGCCCTCGGCGGGCAACCACGCCCAGGGGGTGGCCATGGCCGCGCAGCTCCACGGGGTGCGGGCGGTGATCGTGATGCCCGAGCGCGCACCGCTCACCAAGATCGTGGCGACCCGGCGTTTCGGCGCCGAGGTGGTACTCCACGGCGCCAGCTTCGACGATGCGGTGGCCCACGCCCGCGAGCTGCAGGCTGCTCACGGCTATACCTACATCCACGCCTTCGACCACCCGCGCGTGATCGCCGGCCAGGGCACGATTGGCCTGGAGCTGGCCGAGGCCCTGCCCACGCTTAGCACCCTGGTCGTGCCGATCGGCGGCGGCGGCCTGATCGGCGGCATCGCCGTGGCGCTCAAGGCGCTGCTGCCCGCGGTGCGCATCGTCGGTGTGCAGGCGGCCGGCTGCGCGCCGGTGCCCGCCTCGCTCGCCGCCGGGCGACCACTACCCGTGGCGGTGGCCCGCACGATCGCCGACGGTATCGCCGTCAAGTGTCCGGGCGAGCTGACCCTGCCGCTGATCCAGGCACTGGTGGACGAGGTGGTGACGGTGGACGACGAGGAGATCGTGCGCGCCATCGCCCACGTGGTGCAGAACAGCCGCCTGGTGGTCGAGGGCGCGGGCGCCGCGGGCGTGGCGGCCCTGCTCGCCCGGAAGGTGCAATTGCGCCCCGGCGAAGTGGCCGCGACGGTGCTCTGCGGCGGCAACATCGACGACAATCTGCTGGCGCGCGTGCTGGAGACGGCCATGGTGCGCCAGGGGCGCTACCTGCTGATCCGCACCAGTGTTGAGGACCAGCCCGGTGGCCTGGCGCGGCTGATCAACCTGGTGGCCGATATGGGCGCCAGCGTGCTCGACCTGTTCCACCGGCGCGCGATGTGGCGCGTGCCGATCACCAAGGCCGGCGTCGAACTGGTGCTTGAGGTGCGCGACGAGGAGCACGCCCAGACCGTGCTCGACGCCCTGCGCGACCACGGCTACCATTGCGAGCGCGATGGGGTCGGGCCGTGGCCAGGGTAGTGGACGCAGCGCGCTGCGTCCGGACGGTCCTCAGCATTGGAGTGTCATCCCATGATGTGGTAGCCCCCGTCAACGTAGGTTATCTCGCCGGTGATCAGGCGTGCGGCGTTGGTAGCCAGGAGGGCGGTAAACAGGCCGACGTCGGCGATTGTCACCAGACGCTGGGCGGGGGCGCGTTCGGCGGCCCGGGCAAGGAGCTCATCAAAGTCCTCGATCCCCGAGGCTGCGCGGGTCTGGATCGGACCCGGCGAAATGATGTGGGTGCGGATGCCTTTCGGCCCCAGTTCGTAGGCGATGTAGCGCACCGCAGACTCCAGCGCAGCCTTGACCGGCCCCATGAGGTTGTAGTTCTCCACCACCTTCTCCGCCCCGTAGAAGCTCATGGCGTAGAGTGTGCCGCCATCGGTCATCAACGGTTCGGCCAGGCGGGCCATGCGAATGAAGGAGTGGCAGGAGACGTCCATCGCCAGCGAGAACCCTTCGCGCGACGATTCGAGCAGCCGTCCGTGAAGGTCCTCCTTGGGCGCGAAGGCGATGGAGTGCAGGGCAAAGTGGAGTTGCCCCCACTGTTCGCGGATAGCGTCGAACACGCCCTCGCGCCCGTCGTCCAGACGCCGGATGTCATTCAGCGAGCGCTGAACAAAACGAACACGATACTGGGGAAGTACTGCAACCCGGTCGTAAGACATTTCATCGACGGGTTCGATCAGCATCTCGTAGAGACCAGGCATCAGCTGGTCGATGAACTCCAGGGTGCCATAGATGGCCGAGGTCTCCCGGTGCGCGACCCGCCCCGAGACGAAGATCCCGAGATGGCCGATGTCCTCGTGGAGGGTGTAGACGATCACCTGATCGTCGCGAACAATCGCCTCATCGCTCTCGTAGACGTCGAGGAGCCAGTTGAGGGCCTGCTGCGGCGGGGTGATATTGTCACCGCGCGAAGCGAAGACCACAATCGGCGCCTTGATGTTCTTCAGGCTCACCGGGCGGCCATCGGAGAGCTGGATCTGGTTCGTGCCGAGTTTGTTGCCGACGAAGAGATCATTGACGATGAACTCCCTCTCTCCACTCGCGATGCTCCGCCGCTTCCGGGGGATCGAGTTTCAGCTCCTGCTGACGGTACTGCTGTTCTTCGCGGCGGGCTACCTGCTGGTGGTCGTCGCGACCAGGCAGCGCGAGTTTGTGGCCAGCGTGCCGGGGGTGCTGAACATCCTCTGGCCCTCGACGCTGCCGCTGCTGCTCTTCATCGGCGTGTCGCTGGGGTTAAGCATCGCCAATCCCCAGGCCGACCAGGTCGTGTTGCCGCTGGTGGCGCTGCTGGCCGGCCTGAGCCTGATGCTCACCGCCCGGCTCGAGCCGAGCCTGAACACACTCTACCGCTGCACCGCCGCCGACGGGACGATCTTTCCCTGCTACGAGGGCGTGGCCGCCCGGCAGTCGCTCTGGGTGACGCTGGGCGTACTGGGCCTGGGGGCGATGCTCTTCATGCCGTGGGACCGGTTGCTGATCCGCACGCTGCGGCTCTCGCTGCTCGACTTTCTGGACCACTACCGCTACGTCTGGTTGGCAATCGGCCTGGCGCTGATCTTCGCCACCTTTCTCTTCGGCGTCGACCCGAACAACAGCGGGGTGAAGGTCTGGTTCAATTTCGGCCTGTTCCTGTTCCAGCCTTCGGAGTTGCTGAAGATCATCCTGGTGATCTTCATGGCCTCGTACCTGAACCAGCACCGTGAGGTGGTGGCCTCGGGCTACCGGCTGGGGCCGCTGACCCTGCCGCCGCTGCCCTACCTGGCGCCGCTGGCGGGCATGTGGGGCCTGGCCATGGCCACCATCGTCTTCCAGCGCGACCTGGGGGCGGCGCTGCTGCTCTTCGGGGTCTTCCTGGCCATGCTGTATGCAGCCACCGGGCAGGGCTGGTACGTGCTGGCAGGTATGCTGGCCTTCGGGCTCGGGGCCTATGTGCTCTACCAGTTCCTGCCGGTGGTGACGCTACGCGTGCAGATCTGGCTGGACCCCTGGGCGACGGCGCAGGGCACGGGTTACCAGATCGTGCAGGCGATCTACGCGCTGGCGGCCGGGCGGGTCTTCGGCACGGGGCTCGGCCTGGGGATCCCGGCGATCGTGCCGGCCATCCACACCGATTTCATCTTCACCGCGGTGGGCGAGGAACTGGGCCTGGCGGGGACGCTGGCAGTGCTGGTGGCTTACATACTGCTGATCTTCCGCGGCTTTCACATCGCGCTGCGCATCCCGGGGCGCTTTCGCGGCTTTGAGCAACTGCTGGCGATCGGACTGACGACGATCATCGCTGTGCAGACGCTGATCATCGTCGGCGGCAACCTGCGGCTCATTCCGCTCACCGGCATCACGCTGCCGTTCGTCTCCTACGGCGGCTCGTCGGTGCTTATCAACTTCATCATCATCGGCCTGCTCATGCGCCTCTCGGCGGTGAGCCAGCGCTGAGGGCCGAAGTGGTGCTGGGGCTGATACGTGCCTATCCGAAAAACCGCATCCTGAGTAGCGCGCAGCGCGTATCGAAGTTGCCAAGCTCCACGCGCCACGCCGGCGGGTTGTCGGGGGTGTAGCTGAGCACGCCGCGCTCGAAGGGCTGGATCAGCACCTCGTGCTCCTGCCCGCCCACCCGTGCGCGGACCCAGTACGGCCCGCTCAATGGCAGCCCGAGCGGTACCGGCTCGTCGCGCAGCGCCCAGGCCGCGAATACGGCCGCAATGTTGTGCCCGAGCCGCCGGTCGTACGGTCCAAGCCGCACTTCGTAGCGCCGCAGCGTGGGATCATCGGTGACAACGCCGTTCGCATCGAGGCGCTGGGTCACCAGGGCGCCCCGGGCCGGCCGCGCGCGTTCACGGTTGACCGGCCAGGCCACCGCGCCAAGGGCGCGGTAGCTTGGCGCCTGCGGATTGACCGCCACCGGGTCGCCGACGACTGCTTCGCCGGCGGGCTGGCGCTGCTCGATGTCCGTCGGGCCGAGTTGCAACTGACCGCTGATCAGCTCGACGGCGAGGAGCCCGCCGCTCACCGACCAGGTGGATGTCTCACCGGACCAGTTCAACTCCATGCGTCCTTTGTCGAAGTACTGGACGTAGCGATAGGCCCCGCCATGCGCCTCGGTCGACTCGCAGATCGGCGCGGTGATTGGCTGCGGCCCCCAGCGCCAGGCCACGCCCGAAGCGATGCACCCTCCCTCCCGCGGGGCATCGGTACGCGCCCAGAGTTGGTGGAACTCGCGAAGCCCCGTGCCGTCGAACGGTAGCGGCCAGCGCCAGGCCATCTGCCCGTGCCCGGCGCGCATGACCACAACCTGCACGTCCTCGTCGGTTTTGTTCTCAGGGCGGGGTGGCCAGAGCTCCCAGGACCTCTCCCCACCGGCCAGTATCATTTGCCCGCCCGGCGCGACCACGAAGGTTCCGAAACTCACCGGGGCGATCATGACGGCAACGACCTGGCCCTGCGTGTCCAGTTCGACAATCTCTGACTGGTTCAGCGAGCACGGCACCTGCTGGCCCGGTGGTAGGACAAAGCCCGTCTTGTGCAGGTAGGGCGTTATGGCGACGAAGCTATGCCCCTCTGCATCGAAGGCCACGCCACGGGGCGGGCCCAGATGGACCGCGTAGGTCAGCGCGCGCCCGCCATCCGTAAGCCGGGCCACCCCGCCGCTCTGGTAGACCTCAATCGCTGCCAGCAGGTCGCCGCCCGTATCGATGGCCAGATCGTTGACGCTCTCGGCGGTGGGGACACCGCCCAGATAGGTGCTAAAGCGCAGCGCGCCACCGTCCGGGTGCAGCCCGGCCACAAATGAGGCCATGCGCGCGCCTTCCGGCAGCGCGGGCCGCAACGCGTCCTGTACGGGGAAAAGGTGAGGCTCGCAAGGGTTTCCGGCGGCGCGTCGCCGGCCTGCTGGTCGGGTGCAGCCATGGCAGGCAAGCTCAGCGACGCGAGCAGGGCGAGCATGGCCAGGGCCGTCCGTAGGGCTATGAGGCGCAACATAGGCAACCTCCGGGGTTGGCCGGCGGCTCGCTTGCGAGCCGCGTGTGCGTACCTCCAGTATCACGCAGCGCATCCGCTTGTCGCAAGATCCACCCTGATCACGCGTGGTGAAGGGCTCGTTACGGCCACGATCTCGGCCAGCCTGCCAGTCTGGTGGGGACGTGAGGCGTGAGGTATACTGTCGCTACGACAAGCTGGAGCTACGGGCACGAGTGTCGCCGCTGCTGCAGCCTCCGGGCTGAGGCATACCGGGCCCATGACCCGCCGCCACAACGGGAGGTGTCGATGACACCACCAACCCGCACCGATACCCTGAAGCTGACGCGGGAGTCCGATGCGGTCGCGATCGATCTGCGCCCGCTCCAGGGATCCTGGACCGAAGAGCAGTACCTCAAGCTGACCGATCACACCCGCTACCTCGTCGAGTTCACCGATGGCCGCATTGAGATCCTGCCGATGCCCACCGACAAGCATCAGGTGATCCTGCAGTTCGTCTTTCTCGCCCTCCTGGCGTTTGTCCAGCCGCGCGGCGGGAAGGTCCACTTCGCCGCCCTGCGCCTGCGCATCCGCGACGACAAGTTCCGCGAGCCCGACATTCTGCTCGTGCGCGATGCGCACGACCCGCGCCGGCAGAACCGCTACTGGCTCGGCGCCGATCTGGTTGTCGAGGTGGTGAGCGAGGACGACCCCGAGCGCGACACCGTCGAGAAGGTGGGCGACTACGCCGAGGCCGGTATCCCCGAGTACTGGATCGTCAACCCGCTCGATGAGACGATCACCGTGCTCACCCTTACGGGCGATGGCTACGTCGAGCACGGGGTATTCCGGCGCGGCGAGCAGGCCACCTCGGCGCTGCTCAGCGGCTTCGCCATCTCCGTCGACGCGGTGTTCGACGCCGACTGACGCCTCCCCGTGTCACGCCGCCTCGCCTCCACGTGCGTAGATGCGCGCATAGTTCTCCTCCAGTTCCTCAAGGCTCGTTGCGCACACGGCCAGGTCGTGCAGCACGCCATCGGAGATGCGGTAGATCCAGCCGTGGATCTCGAGGTTTTGCCCGCGCTCCCACGCGCTCTGCACCACGGTGGTCTGCGCTGCGTTGGCGACCTGCTCAATAACGTTCAGTTCGCACAGCCGGTCGAGGCGCTGCTCGTCGGGCAGGCGCTCCAGCAGCGCCGCGTGTTTCTTCATCACATCCTGGACGTGCCGGAGCCAGTTGTCGATCAGACCGAGCCGGCTGTCGAGCATGGCCGCGCGAACGCCGCCGCAGCCATAGTGCCCGCAGATGATGATATGCTCGACCCGGAGCACCTCGACTGCGTACTGGAGGACCGAAAGGCAGTTGAGATCGGTGTGGATGACCAGATTGGCAACGTTGCGGTGGACGAAGAGCTCACCGGGCAGCAGGCCGACGATCTCGTTGGCCGGGACGCGACTATCGGAGCAGCCGACCCACACATGCCTGGGGGCCTGCTGCCGCGCAAGTTTCGCGAAAAACTCGGGATCACGGGCCCTGATTGACTCTGCCCAGGCCCGGTTGTTCTTAAAGAGGGCGCTGAGGGATCGCATCGTCGTCGCTCCTTTCCCAAACGCTGCGCAGGCTGGTGGTGGTTAGCCCAAGTATAGCCGCACGGGACACAACAGTGAACGTGGTTACCCCTTGAGCCTGGCCACGCGATCGCCTATACTGGAACGTGACTCGCCGCACGGACCAGCCGTAGATCGAGGAGCATGCCGGTGGGCATGTGCCTGCCGGCCGGAGGTCTTTGGAAGGAGGTACTTCCATGACACAGACCGTGGTAGGTATCTTCGACAATCCCGCGGACACGGAGCGCGCAGTCGCCGACCTGATCGCTGCCGGGTTTGCCCGGGAGAAGATCAGCCTGATCACCCCGAACTCCCAGGACAAGCACGTCGCGATCGAGGGCAGCAATGTCGAGCACGCCGAGGACCTGGCCATCGGTGCGGTCGGTGGCGGTGTGATCGGCGGGGTGCTCGGCGCACTGGTGGGCATGGTGGTGATTGCCCTGCCCGGGATCGGCCCGGTGCTCGCCGCCGGCCCGCTCGCCGCTGTACTGGGGAGCGCCGGGATGACCATGGCCCTCGGCGCGGGGGCCGGCGCAGTGGGCGGCGGGGTACTCGGCGCGCTCACCTGGGCCGGCATCACCCATGACGAGGCGGTGGTGTACGAGGAGCTGATCAAACGTGGCGGCACGCTGGTCATGGTGCGGGCCGACGGCGATGAGCGCGAGCGCGCGAGCGCCATCCTCCACCGCGACGGCGCAGCCGATGCCCACACCCTGGAGGAGGAGTGGCGCAAGCGGGGCAAGTACTGACCACCTGATCCGTGGCGGCGGGGCGGTGAGAGCGGGCGGCTGGCCGGTCGTGCCCAACCCGAGCACGTCGGTTCAGCCGCCTATGATATACGCATCCTGCTTGAGTTGTAGCTCGACGACGTGGCGCTCCCCAACGTCTGGGCGCTTCAACCCTCAGGGGCCAGGAGGTCGCGGAGCCCGTCGCCGAGCAGGTTGAAGCCCGTCACGCTGAGGGTGAAGGCCAGACCGGGGAAGAAAGCCAGCCACCATGCGCTGTCGAGGTAGTCGCGCCCGCTGGCAAGCAGCGCGCCCCACTCGGGCAGCGGTGGCTGCGCGCCAAGGCCAATGAAGCTCAGGCCACCGGCGGCCAGTAGCATGGTGCCCATCCGCAGCGTGAGCAGCACGATCAGCGGTGAGGCCAGGTTGGGCAGCATGTGGCGCAGCAGGATGCGCGTATGGCCGACGCCCACGGCGCGGGCGGCCTCCACGTAGAGCGCGTGGCGCGCCGAGATCGCCCCGCCACGGGCCAGCCGGTAGAACGAGGGAAGGCCCACCACCCCCAGGGCGATGACGGTGGTCCGCAGCGAGGGGCCCAGCCGCGCCACCATCACGATCGCGAGCAGCATCCCCGGAAAGGCCAGCCAGGCATCCATCACCCGCGAGAGGACCTGCTCGCCCCAGCCCCGATGGTAGCCGGCCAGCAGGCCCAGCCAGATCCCGGGCACGGCCGCCAGCAAGACTGACAGCAGCGCGATCTGGAGCGCGATCCGCGCCCCGTAGAGCACCCGGCTGAACAGGTCGCGGCCAAAGGCATCGGTGCCGAAGGGGTGGGCCAGACTCGGCGGCTGGAGGCGCACGGCTGGCTGGATCTGATCGGGCGCATAGGGGGTAAGGAGCGGCGCCAGCAGAGCCGCGAGGATCAGCAGTCCCACCAGCCCGCTGCCCAGGAGCAGGTTGGGGCGCAGGCGGGCCCGGCGCCGGGCGCGTGGTGTATCGGTACCAACTGCTGCAGCCGGCTGGCGCCGCTCAGGGCTAAGCGAACGACTGGCACGTTGTTCTGCGTTGAGCGCCATTCAGATTGCCTCGTGGCCGACGCGCGGGTCCAGCACGGCGTGGGCCAGATCCACCACGATGTTCAGCACCTGGTAGATCAGCGCGATCAGCAGCACGGCCCCCACCACCACCGGGAAGTCGCGGTCAAAGATCGCCTGAACCACCAGGCGGCCCAGTCCGGGCCAGGCAAAGACCGTCTCGATGACAAAGGCGCCGCCGAGCAGGTGGCCGAGGTACAGCCCGAGCAGCGTCATCACCGGCAGGATGGCGTTGCGGAAGATGTGGTCACGCCAGACGAGGAGTTGGCCCAGGCCCTTGGCGTGGGCAGTGCGTACATAATCGGCGGTCTTCACATCGAGCAGGCAACTCCGCACCAGGCGCGCGATCAGCGCGATGGCCGGGAGCGCGAGCGCCAGCGCCGGCAGCACCAGGTGGCGCGGGCTCCCGGCGCCGAACACCGGGAGCCAGCCGAGCTTGAGCGCAAAGAACTGGATGAGCAGCAGCGCCACCCAGAACGATGGCAGCGACTCGCCGAGGGTCGTCCCGGCCATCACCGCGAGGTCCACGTAGCCACCGGCACGGGCGGCAGCCGTCAGCCCGGCGAGCAGCCCCACCACCAGCGCCAGGGCCAGCGACACCAGGGCCAGCTGCAGCGTTGCGCCAAAACGGTCACGCAGCAACTCGACGACCGGGCGGCCAGAGACGGCGGATATGCCCAGATCGCCGCGCAGGACGGCGCCCTCGGCGAAGCGCAGGTAGCGCACGAGCAGCGGCTGGTCCAGGCCAAGCTCGTGGCGCACAGCGGCGAGCTGTTCGGCCGAGGCCAGGTCACCCGCCAGGGTGTGGGCCACGTCACCGGGCACCACGTCGAGCAGGGCGAAGACCAGAAAACTCACGGCGACCAGCAGCAGCGCCGCGCTGACGAGCCGTTTGATCAGGTAGCCGAGCATAACGCATCTAGCGCTGGATCAGCTGTGCCTCGTTGAGCAGGACGCGCCCCATCGAGGCTAGTTGGAAATCGTGGACCTTCGAACTGATCGCCAGCACATCCACTGGGATGTAGAGCGGCTGCCATGGCGCGTCGGCCATGATCAACTGCTGGGCTTCGACGTAGTATGTGGCCCGCGCGGCCTCGTCAAGCTCACGGGCAGCCTGGTCGAGCAATTCATCGACCTGCGGGTTGCGGTAACCAAAGCGGTTCGAGCTACCGATGCGACTCGAGTGCAGGTTGACGTTCAACACGTCGGCGTCGTTGCGATCGTAGCGCCAGAGTAACAGATCATACTGGCCCTCAGTCGCCGCCTTGGCCGCAGTCGGCGTATCGAACTGCTGGATTTCAACATTGACCCCGATCGCCTTGAGTTGGCTCTGCAGCAATGTGGCGACATCCTCATTGGGCGCGCGGGCGAAGGTGAGCAGGGTCAGGTTGAGCGGCTGGCCGTCTTTGCTCAACGTGCCGTCGGCGCCAGGGGTGAAGCCCGCCTCGGTCAGCAACTCACTGGCCCGGGTCGGGTCGTAGCCAAGCTCGTACTGCTTGAGGCTCGGATCGAAGCCGGGCAAGGTTGGCGCCATCGGGGCAAAGGCGACCTGGCCGGTGCCGCCCAGCGCCGCCTGCAGGATCTCGTCCTTGTTGATGGCATGGGAGAGGGCCTGGCGCACCGTAACCTGATCGAGCGGAGCCCTGGCGCAGTTGAAGCCCAGGTAGATCAGGCTATTGAGCTGTGTTTCGATCAGCTGGACATCAGGGTCAGCTTCCAGTTTGCTGATTTGGGTGGGCGAATTGACGAAGATCAGATCGACCTCGCCAGCCTGCAGCGCGGCCAGCTGGGTGCTGGCATCGGGGATGACCTTAAAGACCACCTGATCGAGGTAGGGGGCCCCAGGGTTGCTGATCGTCGACGGTGACCAGCGATAGTCGGGGTTGCGCTCCAGGACGATTTCCGTGCCCTGCTGCCAGGCCGCGAACTTGAATGGCCCGCTACCCACCGGCTGCTGCCCGAAGGCATCGCCCGCCGCCTCAACTGCGCTGGGGCTGACAATGCCGGCATAGGGAGTGGCCAGGGTGCTGAAGAAGACCGCCGAGGGCTCGGCAAAGCTGAAGCGCACGGTGTACTCATCGAGCGCCTCAACCCCAGTCATACTGGCCAGGCCCTCACCTGCCGAGGTCTTGGCCTCCTTGAAGCGATTGAAGGTAAAGACCACCGCCTCGGCATTGAGGGGAGTACCGTCGTGAAACGTCACATCGTCACGCAGGGTGAAGGTGACGCTCTTGCCATCGGGGGCGATCTCCCAGCTCGTGGCGAGATAGGGCTGGTAGCTGTTATCCATATCGCGGAAAATCAGCGTATCGAAGATGTAGGGCAGAATGACATTCTGGCCGGAGCCGGGGGTAGCGTGGGGATCAAGACTTGTCGGCTCGGTGGTGATCGCCCGGCGGACCGTGCCACCAACCACTGGCGTGGTGGGCGCCTCGGTCGGTACGGCGGCAGCGGGCGCCTCGGTCGGTGCAACGGCAGGGGGCTGAGCAGTTTGCCCACAGCCGGCGATGGCCAGGACCAGCAAGAGCAGAGCGAAAGCGCGCAGCGTACCCATCCTGGAACCTCCCTGGAAACCTGTAGTACAGAGTCTGACGCGATGACCTTTAATATGCAATGCTAGCATGAGAAGCAATAGCTGCAAATGCTGTGCAGCAGAGATGGCAAGCGGTTTAGCGCATCAGAACGGGAAACAGCATGATCAGCGCGATCGTTCGGTTATGGACTCTTAACCTGGATGCACACCTTGTTTCACCGGAGATACGCGGCGATCGCCCGGGCAAAGCCGGCGAAGGAGCTGAAATCCTCGGCGACAACGGCGGGTGTGAGCCCCAAACGCCGGGCGTTGGCAGCGGTGTAGGGCCCGAAACAGCAGATCGCGCAATGGCGATAGTCGCCCGGGTCATCGACCATGGCAAGAAAACCGGCCACCTCGCCCGCACTGCTAAGCGCAAGCGCATCAACCGCCCCGCGGCGGATCAATTCCAGTTCGAGCGGGTAGTGTGCCCGCTCGAGCAGGCGGGTGCGATAGGCGGGCACACGGGTGACGTGCATGCCGATCTGCTGCAGCCCGGCGACAAAGGAGGGGATGATGTCGGGCTCGGGCATACCCTCGACCAGCGGGGCCGGCACCAGGATGGCCTGCCCGGGGCTGGCCGGCAGCCGGGCCAGCGCGGCAACAATGCCCTGGGGGCTGGGTTCGGCCGGCAGCAGGTCGACACGCAGCCCATACGCGATGAGGCGCTCGGCGTCCTGGCCGATTGCGGCCAGGCGGCAGGCTTGCAGCGCCGTGGCCGGCAGCCCGAGCTGTGCGCAGCGATGGAGCAGGGCCTCGATGCCGTTGCGGCTGGTGAAGGCGATCCAGTCGAAGCTGGTGCGCTGCTCAAGGCAGCGATCGAGCGCCGCGTAATCCTCGAGCAGCGTCGTTGCGATCGTGGGCATGAAGAGGGGCATGCCACCAAGGTCGAGCAGGGCCGCAGCGAGGCGCATCGCGTAGCTGCGCGGCGCGGTGATCACGATCCGCCTGCCGAAGAGGGGCTGCTGTTCCGCGGGAAGGAGCAGCGACGGTGCTGGCTCAGACATAGGCTTGCCGGGCTGGGCGCGACGGGCGTTCCTGGTTAGCGTAGCACAGACGTCGCCTGCGCAGCGGCAGCAGACCGCTACCCGGGGTGCAGAACACGCCATCGTAGGGCAACGCGGACCAGCTAGAGTGTGCGCGGATGCGGCACTGGCAGCGCATCCTCGTCGCTTCGTGTCACGCCTCCGGCACGAGAATTACGCATCACTGGCCCATCCTGCCCTCGAACGCTACCGAGGGCGCGACGCCCTCGCTCCCGGGAACACACCGAGAAACTTCGCTTCCAGACTACGCACTCCCGCCACTGAGCGCCCTGAGCACGGTGGCGCGCCCGACCATGCCCACCAGGCGCCCGGCATCATCCACCACGGGCAGGCGCTTGATTTTGTGGGTCATCATCAAGTTGATCACCTCGGCCGTGGGTGTCTCAGGGGTGACGGTGATCACCGGGCTGGTCATCACCTCGGCGGCGCTGCGGCCCTGGGCGGCCAGTTCGAGTTCCTCCGGGCGGGCGCCGCCACCAAACCAGGCCGCCAGCCGCTGCAGGAGGCCCCCGGGGATGCGGCGCCCGGCACGGCGGAGCACATCGCCATCGGTGATGATCCCGACCACGTGGCGATCGGCGTCGACCACCACCACGCGGCGCTGCTCCGTCTCGAGCAGCCGGTCGAGCGTCTCGGCCAGGGGGGTATCACGCTCGACGGTGGGCACATCGGTGATCATCAGCCCGGCAACGGTGGTGGGGGCGCCCTGCGCCAGCTGGAGTGTCTGCTCGGGGCGCTGGCGCAGCCCCTCGGCGACGGTTTTGAGCAAATCGTAGCGGCTGACCATGCCCGCCAGGTGGCCGGCGGCATCGACCACCGGCAGGCGCTTGAGGTCCTGCTCGGCCATGACGGCGGCGGCCTGGGCCAGGGAGGCCGTCGCAGGGAGGGTGATCGGCTCGGGGGTCATCAGCTCGGCGGCGTGCTGGGGTTGCGCGGCGAGGACCTCGAGGCGGGCTGCCCGCTCGCCCAGCGGCAACTGCTGCTTGAGGCGCAGCGGCAGGGTCGTGGCGCCACGGCTCAGCAAGTCCCCATCGGTGATAATGCCGATCACCCGCTGGTCGGCATCGACCACCGGCACGGCACGGATGGAGCGGTCGATGAGCAGGGCGACGATCTCGGCCACCGGCGTATCGGCGCCGACGCGGGCAACGTCGCGGGTCATCACATCGGCGACGGTCAGGTGGCGTGGGAACGGCCCGCCCTGGCGCTGGCTGCTGTAGATGACCGTCACCGGGGTGATGGTGATCAGCCCCTCGCTGACCAGCTCGCGCAGCGTCGGCAGCAGTGCGGCCACGCGGTCCGCCCGGTCGATGAAGGTGACGATCAGCGGCAGGCGGCTGGACACATCGACGAGCAAGTCATTGTGGACAATGCCATGCACCCCGTAGCCGCCAACCCCGCGCAAGACGGTTGCGCCGGGGCAGCCGGCGGCGCGCAGCGTATCGAGAATGCGCTGCGCGAGGGAGCGACCACGAACGCTATCGCCCTCATCAAAAAAGATCCAGACCTGCTGGGTCGGCTCGGACTGCATTGGTCTTTCTTTCTACCTACATCGCTGGTGCTGGCGACTGCGCCACCAGCACCACCGACCAACCGGGGGGTGGGGCTTGCCCCAGGGACGTTGCACCAGCATGCGCCCGATGGTATAGTACGACAAATTGATGAAATCGCCAGCCACAGCAGTCACTTCGCCTTCCGGGGATCTCCAGCGGCGCGCCCTGGTCTTTGTGCTGCTGATGGGCCTGGTCAGCCTGCTGGCCGACATGGTCTACGAGGGTGGGCGCAGCATCAGTGGCCCGTACCTGGCACTGCTGGGCGCCAGCGGGACCGTGGTGGGCCTGGTGGCCGGCCTGGGCGAACTGATCGCCTACGGGCTGCGGCTGGTCTTCGGCTATCTCAGCGACCGGACCAGGCGCTACTGGGCGTTCACCATCGCCGGCTACGGCCTGACCGCGCTGGCCGTGCCGGCGCTGGCCCTGGCGGGGAGTTGGCAGGTCGCGGTGCTCCTGCTGACCCTGGAGCGGATGAGCAAGGCGCTGCGTAGCCCGGCCAAGGATACGCTGCTCTCCTACGCCACGCGCTCGATCGGCCACGGCAAGGGTTTCGGGCTGCACGAGGCGCTCGACCAGATCGGCGCGGTCGCCGCGCCGCTGATGCTGGCCGCCATCCTGGCCTGGCGCGGCGACTACCGGCTCGCCTTCGCGCTGCTGCTCATCCCGGGCCTGCTGACGATCCTGGCGCTGCTGGTGGCGCGCGCCCGTTTCCCGCAGCCCGCCGACCTGGTCGGCACGACGCCACCGCTAACCCCGCGCGGCTTCCGGGGCGACTTCTGGCTATACCTGGTCGCGGTGGGCTTGATCGCCGCCGGGTTCGCCGACTTCCCGCTGATCGCGTTTCATCTCGAGCGCACCGCCGTGGTGGCCACGGCCTGGATCCCGGCGCTCTATGCCCTGGCCATGGCGGTGGACGCGGCGGCAGCGCTGCTCTTCGGCGTGCTGTTCGACAAGATCGACTATGGCGCGCTGCTGCTGGCCGGGCTGCTCACGCTGGCCTGCGCGCCGCTGGTCTTTCTCGGTGGCGCAAGCCTGGTGGTGCTGGGCATGGTGCTCTGGGGGATCGGCCTGGGGGCGCAGGAATCGATCCTGCGGGCGGCGGTCGCCACACTGGCGCCAGCCGAGCGGCGCGGCACGGCCTTCGGCCTGTTCAACACCGTCTATGGCATCGCCTGGTTCGCCGGCAGCGCGGCGCTGGGAGTACTCTACGACCTGGCGCTGCCGGCGCTGATCGTCCTCTCGGTGAGCCTGCAGGCCCTGGCGCTCGTGGTGCTGGTCGTGCTGGCGCGCCGGGGCGTCGCGGACGGCTGAGGCGAAGCTGGTTTCCGCTGTCTGGAGTCTGGCGCAGCCCGGCTGCGCACAGGAGGGCGTCGGCCCAGGCTGCATCGTCGCCGTCGAGCGGTGGCTCAGGGGTGGCGCGGTCGTCGATCCGTATCGCCCCGACGCAGCGGCACGTGGAAGGTGGGAAGCGGCTGGCGGAGTGCGCAGAGCAGCACCTCGGCCCGGGGCCGCTGCTCGGCGCGACTGAGCAGCATGCGATGGCTACTGCCTTCAGGTGCGCGCCGTAGCGGCAGCGCCTCACCGCTACGCAGCAGGTCGATCACAACGAGGTGGGTCAGCGACGCCAGTACCGTCCGTCGCTTCCGCGTAACGGCTAGGTTCAGGCGCGTTGCGGAGCGCAGCGAGGAATCTGAGCGGGTCGCGCAAGACCCCTCGCTCTGCTCGGGGTGACAATGCCGGATGTTCATAGGTAATTGGTATTAGCCCGCCGCAAAGGCGAGAGTCCTACGAGGGCACTACGCCAAGCTGGCGCATCATGCCTAGTTGATCAAAGATGGCGTAAAGGTGGGTCACTTGGCCATTCACGACCGTCAGCAGGACGATGGCCGATACGGTAATGGCGCGGTTGGTGGCCGGGATGCCCATGAACGGCATCTTGTGCGTGCCCCGCAGAGTGAAGCGCACCACAGCCAGGGCGGATGCAACGTCGGAACGCGAACGCACCCTGCGGAGCGCGCAGCCCGTATCGAAGGGACGCTCGCACCCTGCAGAGCGCGCTGCGCGCTCCGCAGGGTGCGAACACCGGGACGTTGCATCCGCCCTGGCACGCCAGCACGGCCCGCGGCGGATGCTGGTACAATAAGGGGCGCATCCGGTCTCGTCTCGGGCGGGCGCTGCCAGGCGTTGCGCCAGGCCCCTGCAGGACGGCCGGCTCGCGCAGACGCATGCTTGCTTGTGAGGAGGCGACCAATGACGGACAATCGCCGCAGCCGGCTGATCACCGAGGGCCCCCAGCGCTCGCCCAACCGGGCGATGCTGCGCGCCGTAGGCTTTGGCGATGAGGACTTTCGCAAGCCGATCGTCGGCGTGGCGAATGCGCACAGCACCCTCACGCCCTGCAACGCCGGCCTTGGCGCGCTGGCCGCCCGGGCCGAGGCGGCCATCCACGCCGCCGGCGCTATGCCCCAGATCTTCGGCACGATTACGGTCAGCGACGGCATCTCGATGGGCACCGAGGGCATGAAGTACTCCCTGGTCAGCCGCGAGGTGATCGCGGACTCGATTGAGACGGTGGTCAATGCGCAGCGTATGGACGGCGTGCTGGCCGTGGGCGGCTGTGACAAGAATATGCCGGGGGCGCTCATCGCTATGGCTCGCCTCGATATCCCCAGCATCTTCGTCTATGGCGGCACGATCCAGCCCGGTCACTACCACGGCCAGGATCTGACTATCGTCAGCGCCTTCGAGGCGGTGGGCCAGTACAGCGCCGGGCGGATCGATGAGCACGAACTGCTTGAGATCGAGCGCCACGCCTGCCCCGGCGCCGGCTCCTGCGGCGGCATGTACACTGCCAATACCATGTCCTCGGCGATCGAGGCCCTGGGCCTGAGCCTGCCCGGCTCCTCGACCATGGCCGCCGAGGACCCGGAGAAGGCCGAGAGCGCCGCCCGCTCCGGCGCGGTGCTGGTCGAGGCCATCCACGCCAACCGCACCGCGCGCCAGATCCTGACCCGCCAGGCCTTCGAGAATGCGATCACGGTGGTGATGGCCCTGGGCGGCTCGACCAACGCGGTGCTGCACTTGCTGGCGATCGCCTACGCCGCCGAGGTGCCGCTCAGCATCGATGACTTCGAGGCCATCCGCGCGCGCGTGCCCGTGCTCTGCGACCTGAAGCCCTCCGGGCGCTATGTGGCCACCGACCTGCACCAGGTGGGCGGGGTGCCCCAGGTGATGAAGCTGCTGCTCAACGCGGGCCTGCTCCACGGCGATGCGCTGACCATCAGCGGGCAGACGATTGCCGAGACTTTGGCCGGCGTGCCCGATGCGCCACCCGAGGGCCAGGACGTGATCCGCCCCTTCGATGCGCCGCTCTACGCCCAGGGCCACCTGGCCATCCTGCGTGGCAACCTGGCCGAGGAGGGCTGTGTGGCCAAGATCACCGGCATCAAGCAGCGCCACATCACCGGGCCGGCGCGGGTCTTCGACACTGAAGAAGCCTGCCTGGAGGCGATCCTGGCGGGCAAGATCGTCGCCGGCGACGTGGTGGTGATCCGCTATGAGGGGCCGAAGGGCGGCCCGGGTATGCGCGAGATGCTCGCGCCCACCTCGGCGATCATCGGCGCCGGCCTGGGCGACAGTGTGGGCCTGATCACCGATGGGCGCTTCTCTGGCGGCACCTATGGCCTGGTAGTCGGCCACGTCGCCCCGGAGGCCGCGGTGGGCGGCACGATCGCCCTGGTCAACGACGGCGATAGCATCACCATCGACGCCGACGCGCGCCTGCTGCAGCTCCATGTGCCCGACGAAGAACTGGCCCGCCGCCGGGCGGCCTGGACGCCACCGGCGCCCCGCTACCCCCGCGGCGTGCTCGCCAAGTATGCGCGCCTGGTCTCCTCGGCCAGCCTCGGCGCGGTGACCGATCGACCAGAGGGATGGTAAGGGTGGAGGTGTGGAGGTGTAGAGGTGTAGAGGTGTTTTGCCAGCTCCACAGCTCCACAGCTCTGCGGTTTCCAATATGACCCGGAGGCGTCCCCGTGGGTGTTGATGTTTCACAGATCGGAATGGGGTTGCTACTCAGCACCGCGATCGGCGGGCTGGCCTACTGGCGCCAGTCGCTGACCATGGGCGGCTGGGCGGGCGCGATCCTGACCGGTACGGCGACCATGGGCTTCGGTGGCTGGGCCTGGGGCCTGGCGCTGATCACCTTCTTCGTGAGCAGTAGCGCGCTTTCGCACTACAAAGAGCGGATCAAAGAGCAGCGGGCAGCCGAGAAGTTCGCTAAGGGCGGCCGACGGGACCTGGCGCAGGCCCTGGCCAACGGCGGGGTCGGCGCACTGCTCGCCCTGCTCTATGCGCTGCTCGGCGGGCCGCCGCTGCTGCTCGCGCTCTTCGCCGGCGTGATGGCCACCGTCACTGCCGATACCTGGGCCACCGAACTGGGCGTGCTCAGCCCCCACCGCCCGCGCCTGATCACCAGCGGCAAGCCGGTTGATCCAGGCACCTCGGGCGGCGTGAGTGTGCTGGGCACCAGCGCCTCGGCCCTGGGCGGCCTGCTGATCGGCCTGGTGATGTTCCTCAGTGTAGGCGCCGGCCAGCTGATCGCCGGGCAGGCGGCGGCCTGGCCCTGGTGGCTGCTGCCGGCCGGGCTGCTCGGCGGGCTCGGCGGCTCGCTCGCCGATAGCCTTATGGGCGCGACCGTCCAGGCGATCTATCGCTACCCGAGCGGCAAGGAGACCGAGAAGGTGGTCGGCAAGGACGGGACGCCCAACACCTTCGTGCGTGGCTGGCGCTGGATGAATAACGATATGGTCAACCTGCTGAGCTCGCTCGTCGGCGGCCTGATCGCCGTGCTCGTCTTCCTGCTCTTCGCGTAACGGTGGGCAACCGGTTGGTGGGCTGTTGCGCAAACACGCTGGCTGATGTACTATGAGTCAAATCATCAGCGTTTCAAAGCATTTGCGCAGGAGGCCCTATGCAAGCCCGCTTTCGCTCCGGGCGCACGCTCGCCTGGCTGCTGACCCTGCTCGCCCTGGTCACCATTACCCCGGCCTACGCTCAGGGTCCACGCTGGCCGGGCCAACCCGGCCCCACCGTCGCCTCGGACGGGGAACGGGCGCTGGGCCTGCCCCAACGCTGGATCGTGCAGCTGAAAGACGCCCCCCTCGTCCAGGCGCCAGGTGTGCGCCCCGGCCCGATCGCCGTGCTCGGCCTGGGTGGCGGCAACCGGCCACGCCTCGATAGCGCGGCGGCCCAGCAGTACCGTAGCTTCCTGCGCCAGCAGCAGGAACGCACCTTCGCCGCTGTGCGCCAGGTGGTCCCGCAGGCCCGCATCCAGCGCCAGTATGCCGTGCTCTTCAATGGTATGGGCCTGAGCCTGCCCGGCGCCAGCGAGGCGACCATCGAGCGCCTGCGCCGCCTGCCCAATGTCGCCGCCGTCTACCCCGATCGGCGCTATGTGCTCGACAACTTCGCGAGCGTGCCGCTGATCGGCGCCGAGACCCTGTGGCGCAGCCCGGCCATCGGTGGCCCGGCCAACGCCGGCAGGGGCGTCAAGATCGCGGTCATTGATGCCGGCATTCGCACCGATAACCCCTTCTTCAACCCTGCTGGCTACCGCTATCCCCCCGGCTATCCGAAGGGCGAAACGGCCTATACGACCCCCAAGGTGATCGTGGCCCGCTCCTATTTCCGGCCCGACCGCCCGCCCCTGCAGGGCAGCGAGACACCCCTGCCCGGCCCGGACGACAGCAGCCACGGCACCCACGTCGCCGGCAGCGCCGCCGGGGTCGCCAATACGGTTGCCAACATCCGCGGGCTGAACCAACCCATCGCCGGGGTGGCCCCGGCAGCCTACCTGCTCAACTACAAGGTCTTCTACGCCAACGAGGAGAGTAACTTCTCGGCCTATGGGATCGAGTTGATCGCCGCACTCGAGGACGCAGTGGCCGATGGGGCCGATGTGATCAACAACAGCTGGGGCGGCACCCCCACCAGCGAGCCCTTTGCCGACCCGATCGTCGTGGCCGCCGAGGCCGCCGTCGACGTCGGCGTGACCGTGGTCTTCTCGGCAGGTAACAGCGGCCCCGACCAGAGCACCGCCGGCTCGCCGGCCTATAGCCCAAAGGTGATCGCAGTTGGCGCCAGTACCACCCCCACCACCCTTTCCGCCGGCTTCGTCGACGTGGTCGCCCCCGAGGGCGCGCCCGAGTCCGTTCGTGAGCAACCCTACCGCGCCGCAGCATTCGGCCCGCAGCTCGAGACGGGCATCTGGGGCCCCTTTCCCTACACGCCGGTCGAGGCGGTCAGCGGCTCGTCACTGGCCTGCGAGCCCCTGCCTACCGGCTCGCTCACCGGCCAGATCGCCCTGATCGAGCGCGGTGTCTGCCAGTTTAGCCTCAAAGTGCTCAATGCGCAGATCGGCGGCGCCAACGCGGCGATCGTCTACAACTCCGAGCAGGGCGGCGATGAGCTGATCGTGATGGCGTCGGGCGACGTGGGTGAGGCCGTCGGCATCCCCTCGGTCTTCGTTGGCCGCTCCACCGGGCTTGCGCTGCGCGACTGGCGCGTCCAGCAGGGTGCGGCCGCGCGCCTGCAGCTCGACTCACGCGCCCGCGTGATCGCGCAGCCCGCCGATGTGATTGCCTCCTTCAGCTCACGCGGGCCGAGCTTCCAGGGCACGCTCAAGCCCGATCTCGTCGCCCCCGGGTTCAACATCCTCTCCGCCGGCTTCGCCGATGGCGAAGGGGTCGAGGTGCACACCGGCTTCGGTGTTGCCTCCGGGACGAGTATGGCCGCCCCCCAGGTGACCGGCGCCGTCGCTCTGCTCAAACAGCTCAACCCCGGCTGGTCGCCTGCTGACGTCAAGTCGGCGCTTATGTCAACCGCGGTCACCGAGCTCTACCTCGACCTGGAGCGGACCGAGCGCGCGACGGTGCTTGACGCCGGTGCCGGCCGCATCGCGGTGGACCGCGCGGCGAGCGTGCCGTTGCTCTTCGACCTGCCCTCGCTCTCCTTCGGCAACCTCCCGACCGTCGCCGGGCAGCCCACCAGCGCGGCACTGACCGTGCGCGCGCGCAATGTCACCCGCCAGACCCAGCGCGTCACCCTGGCCGGCAGCGTGAGCAGCGGCAACGGCTTCGCGATCAGCGTCACGCCGGACAGTCTGAGCATCCCGGCCGGGCAGACGGCCAGCTTCACCGTCGCGGTGAGCATCCCGGCCGGCGCGCCCGCAGCCGACTACGAGGGCGTGGTTCGCCTGGAGGGTACGCAGCCGCTGCACCTACCGGTGTGGGCGCGCACCCTGCCCGCCGAGCCCGGCCCCAAGGTGCTGCTGCTCGACAACGACGGCAGCAGCAGCCTCGGACTGCGTGACTACGCAGGCTACTACGGCAACGCCCTGGGCGAACTGGGCGTCCCCTTTGCCTACATCGACCTCGATGCACGGGCCGGCGCACTGCAGACCCTGCCGACCATCGGCGAGTTGCAGAAGCACGAGATCATCCTCTGGTTCACCGGCGACAACTTCAATCCCTTCGGCTCGTTACCAGCGCCCACGCCCCTGACACCCAGCGACCAGAACCTGCTGATCGCCTACCTGCAGAGCGGCGGCAGCCTGATCGCCACCGGCCAGGATCTCAGCTTCGCCGTCGACTTCGACCCCAACCCCGACCCCATTCGGGGCGCACCCGACCTCTTCGGCGGCTACCTCAGCGCGACCTTCGTGCAGGACGATGTGTTCGGCGGCACACAGGCGGCGGAGCGCACCGTCGTGGGCCTGCCCGCGCAGCCCTGGCTCAGCGGCATCAGCCTGGACCTGAGCCCGCCCGCCGGGCCGGTCAGCGACGCCACCAGCGCAGCGAACCAGACCACGGTGGACGAGATCGCGGTGATCAGCAGCGATCCACGCTTCCCGATCGAGAACGTCACCGAAATCCTGCGGGCCGCCAGCGTCAGCCCCGGGCTACGGGGCGTGGTGGGGATCAACACTGCCGCCCAGCCCAGCCTCGAGCAGCCCGTCCCCGCGTTCAAGTATCGCACCACGATGCTCTCCTTCGGCCTGGAGGGCGTGCGCAGCGATACCGGCAAAACGACGCGCAAGGAACTGCTGCAGGCCCTGCTCTACTGGCACGTCGACCGGCCCACGGTGCGGGTCGAGGGCGTTGCCCCGGTCACCGCCGAGAACCTGCGGGTCAGGTTGACCGCCGTTCCGGCAACCAACACCCCCGCGAGCTTCGTGCGCTACCGCTGGGACTTCGGCGACGGGCGACCCTTCGTCGAGACGGACCAGCCCGTGGTGACCTACCAGTACGCGCGGCCGGGCACCTACACGGTGCGGGTCGAAGTCACTGATAGCTGGGGCCACCGGGCGGTAAGCACGCCGTAGCGCGTGGGGCGGCTGCGCCGCCCGACAAGGTGGTCATTGCTCGTTGGGGTTGGCGGCTTAGCCGCCAACCCCAACGAGCAACCCCGGGGTGTGGGGCTTGCCCCAAGGAGCTTGACGCAGCCGCGCAACCGCCCCATAACGCTTGACAACCCGCCGGCGATCCAGTACGGTTACCCAATCTCCCCCACAACGACTGTGATGAGCGACCGACGCTCCTTCGGCGTAGCAGGACGGCAACGTGTTGCCGCGGTCGCACACCTTCTGACCATGGTGCCGGTCATTTCCGCAACGGTGCGGAAGCGTTAGTTCCTGCCTTTCGCAAGCGCGCAGCAAGACGACGTTCAGCCCATCGTTCGTCTTACCTGGCGATCGCTGAAAGCTGGTTTCATCATTGTTTCCGTATCGGTTGAAGAAGGAGTCCGGCCATGGCTGAGAACCCACAAGCGCTCGGCGGAAAGGCGGCGGTGGAGGTCGGGGGGGTAGCCTACGAGCAAGTCGGCACAGAGTACCTGGCCCAGCGCCGTTTGCGCAGAAGCGCCGGCTGGGGATTGTTGTGGGCGCTTGGGGTCGGCGCGGTCATCTCCGGCGATTTCTTTGGCTGGAACTACGGGCTCTCGGCTGGAGGCTTCGGCGGCCTCTTGCTCGCCACCTTCGTCGTCGCGGTGATGTACCTGTGCATGGTCTACTCGATCGCGGAATTGTCGGCAGCCCTGCCCCATGCCGGCGGTTTCTATTCCTTCACGCGCAACGCCTTCGGCCCGACGCTCGGATTTGTCAACGGCGTGGCCGACATCATCGAATATGTGGTCACCCCTGCGGTGATCGTCACCTCGATCGCGGCCTACATGCAGACGATCTTCTCCTTCGTGCCACTGTACGTCTGGTGGGTCGTCTTCTATGCCATCTTCGTCGGGATCAACGTTCTCGGCACCGGGCTGACTCTCCGTGTCGGCCTGATCGTGACCCTGCTGGCGATCGCCACCCTGATGGTGTTCTACATCGGCGCGGTCGTCTCGGGGGCCTTCAGCTGGGACCTGGTGTTCAACATCGCGCCCACGCCGGGCAACAGCGCCTTCCTGCCCTTCGGCTGGTTCGGCGTGTTCGCCGCCCTGCCGTTCGCGATCTGGTTCTACCTGGCGATCGAGCAACTCCCGCTCGCCGCAGAGGAGAGTCACGACGTGGTACGCGACATGCCCAAGGCATTGATCTGGGGCCTGGTCACACTGCTCGTGCTCTCGGTACTGACCCTGGTGCTCAACTCGGGCGTGGGCGGCGGCGCCGCCGAGGTAGGCGAGTCGGCGGCGCCCCTGGAGATCGGCTTCCGCGCCATCTTCGGCTCGGGTGCGACCACCGTCGTGCTGACCCTGGTGGCCCTGACCGGCCTGGTGGCCAGCTTTCACACTATCATCTACGCCTATGGGCGGGTGCTCTTCTCGCTCTCGCGCGCCGGCTACATCCCGCGCTGGATCTCGGTAACCGGGGCGCGCCACACCCCTGCCCGGGCGCTCATCCTGGGCGGCGTCGTCGGCCTGGTGCTGGCGCTGCTGATCGATCTGCTGGGCAGCGGCAGCAGCGTCGGCGCCGCGCTATTGACGATGAGCGTCTTTGGCGCCGTGATCTCGTATGCGCTGGTCATGCTCTCGTACATCAAGCTGGCGATCAGCCGGCCCAATCTCCACCGTCCCTACCGCAGCCCGCTCGGAGTGCCGGGGGCGGTGATCGGGACCGTGCTGGCCCTGCTCTCGCTCTTCGCCACCATGGCGATCGAGGACAACCGGCCCGGCGTGATCGGCACGGCAATCTTTATGGCAGTGATGGTGGCCTACTACGTCCTCTACAGCCGCAAGCGCCTCGTCGCGCAGGCCCCCGAGGAAGAGGCCGCGCTGATCGCCGAGGCCGAACGCGAACTGAAGCATACGTGATCGTCGCTCGACAGTTCGACACCCGTGGAGCTGACAGGGCTTGCGCAACGCCGTTGGGGCAAGCCCCGCACCC
>DAOUBZ010000183.1:0-9522 GCA_034432515.1 Chloroflexaceae bacterium
CTGCGGCAGCGTGGCAGCGACCACGGGCGGCAGCGGGGCCGGGCGCAGGCGCTCCAGCAGCGCGGTGGCGCTCAGGGCGCCCGTGTCGGCCGCATCCGCCGCCGGGGCGATAGTGGCCAGCAGATGGTCGAAGCTGGCGCCATCACTGGTGGTGACGGTCAGGGTCGCGCTGGCGCCCGGCAGGTAGCTGGCAGCATCGGCCGCGATGCCGATGCGCGGTGGGGCCTCTGGCGCCTGCACAGCGATGCGTGTCGCGCCCCAGCGCCAGTCCTCGCCACTGGTTACCACGGCGCTCAGGTTGACCCAGGGGGCCATGTCGGCGCTGATCGGCAGGGTGAGCACCTGCCCGGCGCGGAGCGGCTGCACCGTTGCCGCGCGAATCGCGTCGCGTTCGACGGTTAGCAGCAAGTTGCTCTGGTCCGCCGGGGTGGCCACAAGCAACGTGGCGACCTCACCGGGGCGGTAGCTGTCGCGATCGCTGACAAGCTCGAGCTGGCCGGCAGGCAGGCGCCACCCGGCGAAGCCCCGGCCCACAACCCAGAGCTGGGTCCGGGTCGCTGCGCCACCCGCCGTGGCGACCACCTCGTAGCGGCCCGGGTTGATCGGAACGAGTTGCACGGTCGCCTGTCCATCGGCGCCGGTGGTAGCCTGGCGCGTCAGCAGCGGCGCGTCGGTGCTGCGCCCGGTTGGAAAGATCTCGACTGTCACGCGTGTATTCGCAATAGGTCGCCCGAGGCCATCGAGGGTCAGCAGGCTCACCGTGCTGCGCCGGTCACTCGCAACGATGCGGCTCGGCAGGCCCACCGCGACGAATGGTGGCCCGCGCATGATCAGGCCCTCGGTCTCGGCGCCATCGCTGAGGCCATCAGGTGTGGCGAGCTCGCCACGCAGTCGGTAGCGAACCGCGCCCGCGGGGAGCTCCGGTGGCGTGATCAGGAGGCTGCCCTCGGCGCTGGTGGTGCCCTGGCCCACCAGCTGGGCGACCTCGGCCACGGGCAGCGGGCCGAGCACGAAGCCAGCGGGTGGTAACGGGGCCGCCAGCGACTCCAGCCGCAGGCTCCAGCTGATCGCACTGCCGGCCAGCGGCAATCCGCCCTGTTCCGCCGCGAGGCGCAGCCCATCGCTCGTTTCGCTCAGCGTCAGTCGCAGCGCGCCGGCCCGCGCGGGTGGTATGATGCGCAGCGTCGCGCTGCTCGCAGCGTCACCGATCTGGGCCACCAGCCGGTAGTCGGCAGGCGCGAGGCGTTCGGGGAGGGTGAGCGTGCCGCTGATCACGCCGCTGACCGCGCTGACCGAGCAGGGCGCCGGCGGGGCCAGCAACGCGCTTCCGCTCAGTGGCCGCAGTTGCAGCCGACATGGCGTATCAGCTGCGGGTGCCGCAGGTTGGCCGGCCTCGTCGCGGCGCCGGGCGAGCCCTGTCACGGCCACCGTCTCGCCCGGCTGGTAGGCCAGCCGATCAGGGAAGATCAGGCTGCTGTGGGCGGGCGGGCTGGCGGGGCGCTGGGCCCAGTCGGCGTGAACGACTGCCGGACCGTTGCCCGTGGCAACGGCCAGCAGCGGGCCGGTGTCGGCGTCGATGGGGACGGTCCACAGCCCGTCGGCGTCGGTCTGGCCGCGCGCCACCAGGGCGCCCGCACGGTAGAGCGCCACCGGCAGATCGGCTAGCGGGGTGCCGCGGGCGGCGTCAGTCGCCCACAGCATGGCCTGCCCCGCACCGGCGCGCAGTGTCAGGCGAGTAGTCGTGACCAGTAGTACCAGGTCGGCGCGTGGGCCCTCTGCGCTCGTGGCGCGCAGAAAGTAGGCCCCGGGCGCGAGGGGCTCCCCGTCGGTCAGGCCGACCAGCACGGCGGAGCGCACCGGGCCCTCCGGCGGATCGGCGAGATCCAGGCGCCAGCTGCGGGCCAGCGGCTGGCCATAGCGCTCGGGGCTGAAGGTGCGCCACTCGTCAGGCCGTAGCGCGAGGGCGCGCAGCAAGGTCGGCTCGTCGAGGCTGTACAGGCTCAGATTGATGGCTGACAGGTTGACGCGGGCGAACTCTACGGCCGCAGGGGTGTCCAGCGGTAGCCGCACGATTCCGGCAAAGGCCTGTGGAGCGGCCAGGTCCGGTGCAGGGGCCGCGGTGCGCAGGTCGATCACGGCCTCGGCCGCGAGTGGCTCCCCGGCCCGGTCCAGTGTGCCGGCGGCCAGCGTGATCGTATAGCGGGTGGATGGCCGCAACTCGGGCTGCAGGCGGACCTCCGTCTCATTGATCGTGATCGGCAGATCGGCGACCGGCGGCTCGATGCGCAACCCGGCGCGCAGGGCCTCCTCACTCATCGGTGTGCTGAAGACGAGGCGGATGGCCTGGTTGGGTGGAAGCACCTGGCCCTGGCCGGGGAAGAAGGCGACCAGGCGCGGTTGCGGCTCGACGCTGAAGCTCCAGGGCGCGAGATCGGGGCCGGCGAGGCTGACGGTGTAGCTGGTGCCGTAGCTCCAGCCGGCGCGGGGCGTGAAGGTGATCACCTGGGTCGTGCCGAGCAGACCGCTGGTGAACTCACCCTCGACCGGTGGCTCGATGCGCAGCGCCCGCTCAAGTTGCTCGGGCGCCACCGGGGCAGCCAGGCGCAGGGTCAGCGGGGCCCGGGGGCTGACCCAGCGGGCGCCGTCGGCGGGCGACTGCTCGAGCAGCGCGGGCCAGGCGGTGCTGAAGCTCCAGCTGAATGGAGCGTCGAGCTCGACCCCGCGCAGGTCGGCGAGCTCGGCGGCGATCGTCGCGGTGTAGGTTGTGGCCGGAGCCAGAGGCAATGCCGGACGGACCAACAGGGTCCGCTGGTCCAGCCAGCGGGTGTTGACGGGGTGTGGCGGTGTGAGGCTGAGTTGGGGGAGCTCGATCGGGCGACCGATGGCCGCGGGCGGTGCCATCGACTGGCTGAACACCACGGCGAGCGAGCTTTCCGCGGCAACGCCGGCGCCGACGGGCAGGGCTGCGACAACGGCCGGCTGGGTCGCGGTGCGAAACTGCAGCGTGACCGGGCCGGTCAGCGGGCGCCACCAGCGGTCGAGGGCGCTAGCATCGAGGCTCACCGTGTAGGTGATGGCGGGCGCCAGCGTCTCAATGGGCCGGAAGGTCAGGCTGGTGGCATCGGGCGACCAGCTGAGGCTGCCCGGGGTTGCAGGCTCGATGCGCAGCGCGGCAGCGGTGGTCACCCGGTTCATCGGAGTGTTGAAGCGCAGCGTGATCGGCGTGCGAGGGGGGACATCGGCAGCGCCGTCGTCCGGCGCCATCGTGAGCAGGCTGGGGCTGGGCGTGAACGGCAGCAGGGGCGCCAGGGCGCGCGCGGCGACGGCGAGGGTCAACGCGAGCGTCATGCAAGCCAGGATGACCGTCCAGATCCGAGCCAGAGCGCGCAGTAAGGGCATCGCCGGTCCAACCCCTCGTCGAGTGCGCATCGCGTCGGCAGTATACCATAGCCGTGGGGGCGGCCACGGTGGGCCACCCCCGCCCCCGGTGGCCGCCCCGCACGCCCCGTGGCGAACGGCACCACCCGCGGCGCCCCGTGTCCCGGCGGTCACGCGGGGGCGGCCACGGTGGGCCGCCCCTACGGCATCGCGCGCATTGCAAACCATGACACCGCCCCTGTGGCCGTCCCAGGGCGGCTTGACAGGCACCCCGGGGCGTGGTATCCACACAGGGCGTACCATACTACCCGCAGCAACAACAGTATGACCAGACGGCAGCCGCAACCGGCCCTGACGCCCTGGCGCCACCGGTTGCACACGATCATCTTCGAAGCTGATACGCCGGGCGGCAGGGCCTTCGATATCCTCCTGCTGATCAGCATCGTCACGAGTGTGATCGTGGTGATGCTCGATAGCGTGAGCCAGATCAACGCCCGCTATGGCCCGCAGCTTACCGCGCTCGAGTGGGTTTTCACCATCCTCTTCACACTTGAATACCTGCTGCGGCTGGTGAGTGTACGCCAGCCGCTGGCGTATGTCCGCAGCTTCTTCGGCATCGTCGACCTGCTGGCCATCCTCCCCACCTACCTGAGCCTGCTGCTGCCGGGTGCGCAGTATCTCCTGGTGGTGCGCGTGCTGCGCCTGCTGCGCATCTTCCGCGTGCTCAAGCTGGGGCAGTATCTCTCCGAGAGCCGGACGCTGGGCCAGGCCCTGCTCGCCTCGCGGCGCAAGATCAGTGTCTTTTTGCTGACCGTGGTGACCCTGGTGATCATTGTCGGCGCGTTGATGTACCTCGTCGAGGGCGAGGCGAGCGGCTTCAACGACATTCCGACCAGCGTCTACTGGGCAGTGGTCACGCTGACTACCGTCGGCTACGGCGATATTGCGCCACAGACGCCCCTGGGCAAGGCGCTGGCCGTCGGGGTGATGCTGCTTGGCTACGGGATCATCGCCGTGCCGACGGGGATCGTGACCCTGGAGTTGTCGCGGGCCAGTGAGCCGGTGGTCAGCACGCAGGTCTGTCCCGCTTGCGCGGCAGAGGGCCACGACGCCGACGCGCGCTACTGCAAGCGCTGCGGGAGTCTGCTGGAGCCTTACGGTCAGGGCTGACCGCTGCCGGATCCCGTTGCCAGCTGGGTGGCCAGCCAGTCGGCTGTCAACCGGATCGTCGCCAGTTCGATCGGCACCGAGACATGGCTCGCGCCACGCACCAGGTGGAACTCACCCCAGCCCGTGGTTGCGGCCTGCATCTCTTCGGCGGAGCCCGCCGGCAGCACCCCGTCGCGCCCGGCGTAGACCAGCAGCAGCGGCGGGCGCCCGGCCCGCACCCCGATGCGCCGCAGGCTGCCCGGCGGATCCAGGGCGTCGAACAGGTCCCAGGTGCCGATCTGTGCGCGGATGCCGCTGGTCTGCCAGGCGCGAACGACGTGGTACAGCGATCCGTCACGGAAGAGGTGCAGCAGCTGCGGGCGCGCAAGCCGCAGCGCCTCGATGATCTGCGTGCGCCGGTACTCCGCTGCTGTCAGTCGCAGGCGTGGCGGTACCGCCCAGAGCGCCAGCGCGTCGCACGGCGCACCGTCGGCCACCGCCCGCGTGGTCACCGCGCCGCCCAGGCTCATGCCCAGCAGTCCCACACGCGCGTAGCGTGCCTGTAGCCAGCGCGCCGGCCCGGCGACGCTCTCCAGGATGGTCGGGAAGGCCTGCGCGCGCGGGCTGTCGCCATGTCCGTCCAGGTCGATCAACAGCACCGCGAGTCCTCGCACGACCAACTCCTCGACCAGCCGCCAGGCGTAGAAGGTTTTGTCGCAGCCCGAGCCGTGGGCCACGCAGACCGCCGCGCGCGCTCCGCCCGTCGGCACAATGTGCAGCGCCGGCACTGGCCCGTGGGCCGCCGGAAGATCGAGACGCGCGATGCTGTGGTCGGCGTAGGTTCCGGGTCGCAGCTTGCGCTTCGGGTCCAGCCGGCGCCGGCGCAGCGTCGCCAGCGCGAGTTGCAACACCAGCGCCGGCGGCAGGCTTGCCAGCAGCGCCAGGGGTGCTGGCCGCTGCTGGAGCGCCAGTGCCGCCAGGAGTGGCCCGCCCACGTGCCCACCCCAGTTGAGCCCTGGCAGCCCTGCCGTCGCCGCGATTCCATCAACGAAACCAAGCCAGAAGCCCAACGCGTCGCGGTACGCACATGGCATGGGTTGCCTCCCGGTTGCAGATCGTGTAGTGTATACTCACCAGAACAGCTACCGGCCACAGATGATGATCGGCACGTGCCTATCCTAGCGGGGGGAGCCATGGCCACAAGCACCCGCCGGCATACACCGCAGCGGAACAGCCTCCAACAGCTGCGCCACACCAGCCGGCTCTATGCCGTGCTCAGCCACGTTGGCGAGGCCGTCTTTCGCGAGAGCGAGCAGCCCCGACTCTTTGAGACGGTCTGCCGGATCGCCGTCGAGCACGGCGATTTCCCGCTGGCCTGGATCGGGCTGGTCGACCAGACTAGCGGCGAGGTCAGGCCGGCAGCCAGCGCCGGGTCGGCCGCCAGTTACCTTGGCCAGATCAGGATCACGATCAACCTCGAGCCGGAGGGCATGGGCCCCACCGGTACGGCCATCCGCGAGGCGCGGCCAGTGATCAATAACGACTTTGTCGCGAGCCCGACCACCCGTTCCTGGCACGCTGTCGCTCGCAGCTTCGAACTGCGGGCCTCGGCGTCGTTCCCGCTGCTGGTCCACGGTCACGCTATTGGCGCGCTCAACTTCTACGCGAACCGGCCCGGCTTCTTCGATGTCAACGAAGTCGCGCTGCTGGAGCGGGTGGCCGGCGCCCTCGCCTTCGCGCTCGAAAAGCTCGCCGACGAGGAGCAACGCCAGCTGGCCGAACAGGCGCTGCGCCTCGATGTTGAGCGCCAGGAGGCCCTGCTGCGCCTCGGCGCAATGGATGTTGCCAGCGAGCGGGAAGTGGTCGACTTTGCCCTTGAGGAGGCCGTGCGCCTCACCCACAGCAGTGTTGGCTACCTGCACTTCATCACCGACGACCAGGTCCATCTCGACCTGTTCACCTGGACGCAGGGCGTGCGCGAGGCCTGTTACGCCGAGGAGCGTACCCACTATCCCATCGCAGCCGCCGGGGTCTGGGTGGATTGTGTGCGTCTGCGCCGCCCGGTCTTCCATAATGACTACCAGCACCTCCCCGAGCGTAAGGGCTACCCCGCCGGCCACATCCATATCGAGCGTCACCTCAGTGTACCGCTGATCGAGGGCGATCGGGTAATCGCGGTGGCCGGGGTCGGCAATAAGCGCACGCCCTATGATGATACCGACGCCCGCCAGCTTCAGCTCTTCATGGCCGGGATGTGGTCGCTGCTGCGCCGCAAGCGGGCCGAGGCGGCCCTGCGCGAGAGTGAAGCGCGCTATCGGCGCCTGACCGAGCACGCGACCGATCTGATCTACCGTATCCGGCTGCAGCCGACCTCTGGCTTCGAGTATGTCAACCCCGCGGCCACCGTGCTCACCGGCTACACCCCCGATGAGCACTACGCCGACCCGGAGCTGGGCTTCAAGCTGGTGCACCCCGCTGACCGCGGGTTGCTGGCCCGCCTGAGCCAGGACCTGGCCGCGCTGGCCGAACCGATCGAGCTGCGTTGGATCCGCCGCGACGGCAGCTTGCTCTGGGTCGAGCAGCGCAATGTGCCGGTCTTCGACGAGGCGGGCAGCCTGATCGGGATCGAGGGCATCGCGCGCGATATCACCGACCGCAAACTGGCCGAGCAGGCCCTGCAGGACGAACGGGCGCGCCTGGAGGCTCGTGTCACCGAACGGACCCGCGAGCTGCAGCTGGAACGCGATCGCACCCGCGCGATCCTCGAGTCGCTCGGCGATGCGGTGATGGTCTTCGATAACGCCCACCGCATCACCTACATGAACCCGGCTGCCGTCCGCCTCACTGGGGCCGATGCCGACATACCCGAACGCTGGTGGAAGGATCAGCGCGGCGAGGCCGACCGTATGCTCGTCGAGCTCCGGGCCGCCGCCCAGAGCAGGCGTCCCTGGCAGGGTGAACTGGTCTTCCGCCGCGCCGATGGAGCGAGCTACGACGCGGCGGTGACGGTCGCTCCGCTCTTCGCCCCCGATGATCCAGCCCAGCTGATCGGCTTTGTGAGCGTGCATCGCGATATCACCGCGCTGAAGACGGCCGAGCGCATGAAGGACCAGTTTGTCTCCAACGTCTCGCACGAACTGCGCTCGCCCACCTCACTGATCACCATGCTCGCCGGCAACCTTGAGATGCTCTACAGCCGCCTCGATGATCCGCGGCGCCTCGAGGTGATCGGCGAGATCCGTAAGCACGCGCGCCACCTCAGTGACCTGATCGGCAGTGTGCTCGAGATCTCGCACATCGATAGCGGCCGCGTTGCCAGCGACCGCCAGCCGCTCGACCTGGCCGCCCTGGCCAGCACCGAACTGGCGCACCTGGCGCCCGTCGCCCGGCGCAAGTCGCTGCACCTCGGCGCCGATCTGCCGCAGGAATTGCCGGCCATCGGCCACCCCGGCCAACTCCAGCAGGTGCTGCGCAATCTGCTGACCAACGCGATCAAGTATACGCCCGACGGCGGCCGGATCAGCGTAGTCGGGCGGACCCTGGTGGCCCCGGCTCGCTACGATGAAGCAACCTGGCCCGGCGCCGGGCGCCTGCCGGTGGGGACATGGGCCGCGATCGCGGTCAATGATACCGGGATCGGCATCGCCCCCGGTGACCTGCCCCATATCTTCGAACGCTTCTACCGCGTCCAGACTCAGAGTGAGATCCCGGGCACCGGTCTCGGTCTCCCGATCGCCGCTGAACTGGTTCGCCGTCACGGCGGCTTTATCGAGGTATGCTCCACCCCCGGGGCGGGCAGCACCTTCGCCGTCTATCTGCCGATGGCCGGGGAGGTAGCATGAGCGGCCCCGCCAGCATCCTTGTGGTTGACGACCAGGCCGAGCACCTCGCAGCTGTGGAGATGCTGCTGACCGGCTTCGGCTACCGGGTGGTGCTCTGCACCAGTGGCGCGCAGGCCCTGGCCCGCCTCGCCGCCGAGCCGATTGACCTGATCCTCGCTGATGTGGCGATGCCGCAGCTCAACGGCTATCAGTTGCTCGAGGCCGTACGCCGCGAGGCCCGCTGGGCCCACATCCCCTTCGTCTTCCTCACTGCGCGGGCGCTGGATAGCGACGTGCGCTACGGCAAGACCCTCGGCGCCGATGATTACCTCACCAAGCCGGTGCAGCCCGAAGATCTGCTCGCCGTGGTCGAGGGCAAGTTGCGCCGCCACGCACAGCTCGTCCAGGCAGCCGCCCAGGCTGCGCCTCCCCCTCTGGCCAGCGAGCTGTGCGTCGGCGCGATCAGGGTCGATGTCGAACACCACCGGGCCTGGCTTGCCGGTGACCCGCTGAGCCTCTTGGTGAAGGAGTTCGCGCTGCTTGAGGTGCTGGTCCGGCGCGCCGGCGAGGTGTTGCCCGCCACCAGTCTCGTGCAGCTGACCCACGGGCTGAGCACTGAGGACGCCGATGAGGCCCGCGAGCTCATCCGCCCGCTGGTGCGCTCACTCCGTCACAAGCTCGGCACGGCCAGCGATGAGCCGGGTACCATCGAGACGGTGCGCGGCCTCGGTTACCGCATGATCGAACGCTAGCTTCGCACGGAACCCCCCCCTACTTGCCCGCTGCCTCCCCTTGTGCGCACGCCAGCACCCCGTAGGATGGTCACAGGGGCGTCCGCGCCCGTGTGATGGCTTTGTGGACGGCTACCTTGTGAAAGCTCCAGACCACGCGACAACCCCCGTTCTGCGCGCCAGCCTGGCGGTGAACGGGAGCCTCACCTCCGCCGATGCGGCGTGGGAGCGCCTCCTCGGCTGGGGTATGCACGACCTGAGCGATGCGCTCTTCATCGAGCGGGTGCATCCCGATGACCAGGACGCGGTGATTGGCGCCATTCACAGCGCCTATACCAGCGGAACCACGGTCAGCTTCAGCTGTCGCTACGCCCACAAGGACGGTGGCTACCTCCGGGTGACCTGGACCGCCAGTCCCCGCCCCGGCCAGGTCGAGCTCGACC
>DAOUBZ010000184.1:0-2501 GCA_034432515.1 Chloroflexaceae bacterium
GGAATGGTGTGGTAACCCCCAGTATGCCACAGGTGAGCAGCTTCGTTTTTCGGCGTCCTAAAGCTCTGTACCTCTAGTGTTAGTTACTCAGCGCCGTTAGTGGCCCACACGAGAGACGACAGCACAGCTATGGCCAGCCCGACACCACAGCATCCATCTCCCCGCGGCCAGAGCCTGGTCGAATTCGCTCTGATCGCGCCCCTGCTCGTCGCCCTGATCGTCGGGATCATCGAGCTGGGCATCCTCTTCTCGGTCTACGTCGGTCTCACCAATTCGGCCCGTGAGGGTGCTCGCGCCGGGGCGATCTACCAGGCCGGCCGGACGCCCACCAACGGGGATGCCGCAGCGGTCGCGGCGATCGACGCCGCGCGGCGGGCCTACCTCATCAGCGTCGCACCATCGGCGACAGGCGGGCGCTCGTACTACGTGCGCTTCCCGATTAGCTACGGCGGCAAGACCCACTGGCTCTGGTACTACCTGGCGATCAAGCCGCCGACCAGCAACTCGAACAGCCTGAACCAGTACGTCTACAGCCTGGGCTACGCCAACTTCGTGATCACTGATATCCGCTCGAACGTTATCAGGGGCCGGGCCGTCTCCGGGCTGCTCCGGCCGGGCGATGTGATCGCCGGCATGCAGCCACGGCTGGTGCCCTGGGAAGAGTAGCTATCCCCGGCGCGGAAAACCGTCCGCGCGCTGAACAACGACCAATCGACGTCCAGGCAGTACATCGCAGCACAACCATCCAGGAGGAAGAGCATGGCCCGCAGCAAAGGTTGGATCTGGATCTCGCTCGCGCTGGTCTGCGCCCTGAGTGCCGGCACCCTGACCTACTACCTGCTCCAGCGGTAGTCGGCCGAGGCCGAGCGGGTGATCCAGGAGGCCCAGCAGAACGCGCTTGCCGCAGTCGCCGTGGAGACGGTGGCGGTGCCGGTGGCCGCACGGGACCTGGAGCGCGGCACGCTGCTCAGCGCCCAGGATCTGGTGAGCCGCGAGTTCCCGGCGGAGCTGGTGCCCGCGGTGGCGATCACCGACCCGGCGCTGCTCGAGGGCCAGGTGGTGGCTGAGCGCATCACTCAGGGCGACATCTTCCGCGAGAGTTCGCTCTACGGCCGCAGCGGCGCCCCGCTGAGCTCGGCGATCGAGCCAGGCAAGACGGTGATCGCGTTCCCGATTATGGATCTCTTCAGCGGCACCGGCCTGTTCGCCGAGGGCGACCGGGTGGACCTGCTGCTCTCGGTGCAGCTGGAGACCACCGCCGCCAGCGGCGCGGTGGATATGAGCAAGATCACCGGCTACACGGTGCAGAACGTGCGTGTGATGCGCATCCTCACCGCGCCGCCCAGCGGCGACAATCCGAACCCGACGCTCACCGCGCTGCTGCTCGAACTCGACCCGAGCGACGCGGTGATGGTGAAGAAGGTCAAGGACGCCGGCGGCACGGTGGATATGGCCCTGCGCTCGCCGGTGGACGCCGAACCTTTCAACGTCAGTCCGGTGACCGACCGCGACCTGATCCGCCTGATGAGCGGCGAGGGCGGCCCGAGCACGGTGGGCCGCCAGCCGTAGCGGTTTGGCGCCGGCGCCGGCCGGCTGATCGTCGTCACCGCGCCCAAGGGCGGAGTGGGCACCACGACCGTGGCCGCCAACGTCGCGGTCGCGTTGCGTGAGGTCAGCGGTGCGCCCGTAGCGCTGGTGGACTGCAGCCTGCAGTTCGGCGACCTCGGCGTGCACCTGAACCTGCGCTCCAAATACAGCCTGCTCGACCTGGCCTCGGCCGCCCTCGAGATCGACGACGCCATGCTGAACCGGGTGCTCTGCGAGCACGAGTCGGGGATCCACGTGCTGCTGGCTCCCTCGGAGCTTGAGGCAGCGGCCCACGTGGACGGCGCGACGCTCAGCACGGTGCTGGACGGGCTGCTGGAGCGCTACAGCTTCGTAGTGGTTGACACCTGGTCGTTCCTCGACGAGATCACCGAGACGCTGCTGCGCCGCGCCGACAACGTGCTGCTGGTGGCCACCCCCGAGCTGCCGACGCTGCGCAACGCCAAGCGGCTGATCGAGTATGCCCAGCGCCACGAACTGGCCAACGGGCGGGTCATGATCGTGCTCAACCGCTTCCCCAGTGTCGAGGGCATCTCGCTCGAAGACGTGCAGCAGCACCTCAAGCACCCGGTGGCGGCGAACATCCCCAGCGAGGGCATGCCGGTGACCCACAGCATCAACCGCGGCGTGCCGCTGGTGGTCGCCCAACCGAAGAGCTGGGCGGCCCAGAACATCTTGCGCCTGGCCGCGCGGCTGGCCGGCGACGAGGTGAATACGCTCGCCCTGAGTGCCGAGGAGGCGCGCCGCGGCAGCGGACGCAAGGGCGAGAGCAAGTCCGGCTTCTTCCGCTTTGCCCGCCGCACGACATAATACCAATTACCTGTGAACATCCGGCATTGTCACCCCGAGCAGAGCGAGGGGTCTTGCGCGACCCGCTCAGATTCCTCGCTGCGCTC
>DAOUBZ010000185.1:0-2914 GCA_034432515.1 Chloroflexaceae bacterium
GCGCGGGACACCGTGATGTGACGGATGGCTACACGCAAGCGGTGCCGGATTTTACACTGGAAAAACGCCGACTTGACAGCTGGAATTTACACCGCTCGCTTCGCTCGCTCCGCGTGCGGCTGAACCCGACCGTTGGGCGGTGGAGAACGCCGCAAACTTGAACGCTCGCCGCAGGACGACGGCAGTATCTTTTTTGGGCAGGCGCTCCGAAAAGCTAACCAGTTCCTCGTCGCTCCCAGAGTCTTTTCCGCAACATCGCTTCTTGACAGAACACACGGGCGTATGTACAATGTAATCACGTCACGTTGGGTTCTTGAAGAGCTGAGGCAAGCATATGAATACAAGCATCAAGACGCGGCTGATCAAGATTGGCAACTCGCAAGGCATCCGCATACCGAAAGTTCTGCTTGAGCAGGTTGGCCTCACTGCAGAGGTTGAGCTTGAGGTGCAAGGCGACCAGCTCGTGCTCCGTGCTGCACGCCGACCGCGAGAGGGTTGGGAGATGCAGTTTCGGCAGATGGCAGAGCATGGAGACGACGCGCTCCTCGACCAAAACGTCCGTAGTGGCTCGTCGTGGGACGAGGAGGAGTGGACGTGGGAGTGAAGCGGTTCGATGTCTATCTGACCGAACTTGATCCGACAGTTGGGTACGAGATACGAAAAACGCGTCCCTGTTTGGTTATCTCGCCCGATGAGATGAACAGCACGATTCGCACGGTGATTATCGCACCGATGACGACAAAATCGCGTCCGTATCCGACACGCATCGACTGTTGGTTCGAAGAAAAACAGGCATACATTGTGCTCGACCAATTGCGCACCGCCGATGCGCAGCGGCTGCTCAAACGACTTGGGCGCATCGACAAGAAAACACAAGAGCGGGTTCTCCAGGCACTGGCAGAGCTATTCGCGGAGTAAGGGTTTATCAGTGCAGTCTGCTCACCGACTCAAGAACAGACAACACATCTTGGAAGCGTGCGGTGAACTGGCTCGGTGCTATCATCTTTTCACCCCTTCTCGTGGTCTGACTGGTGCCGTAACAACCTGACTACGACTGCAAGGGGCGTCTTGTCCTGCCAGGACGCGCGAGAGTACTCTGGTACCATGCGCAATGACCTCCTTCGTTGGAATATTGGCGAGCCTGAGGAGGGTAGCCGTGCCGGTCTGGAACGATCTTGGGGTTGCCTTCAATACGCTGCGCGAGATCGACGTGACGGCGATCCGCGCCGAGAGCGAGCGCCCCGTAACCATCATCGGCTTTGGGGCGCGCCGCCTGGTGGAGCGGGCCGCCGCGCTGCTGCGCCTTCAGGGCGTCCAGCGCTATGGCCCGGCCGGCGCTGACCCCATTGTCTACCGCCCCTTGAGCGCCGCCGCGCTCGACGAGGACGTGCGCCGTGCCGATCTGCTGTTGATCGTGCTCGATGCCCGCGCCCCGCTCGCCGTCTCGGAGGCTGCCACCCTCGCCCGGCTCGCCGACCTGGCCCTGCCGACTACGATCATCATCGTCGGTGCCAGCGTCGCCAATCCGGGGCCACCCCGGCCCGAATTCGCCCACGCCCATATCATTACGCTGCCCGAGCTCGCGGCAGCGGTGGCCGACCAGCTGGCCGCCGCGCTGCTCGAGCGCCTGCCCGGCGAGAAGCAGCTGGCCGCCGCGCGGCGGCTTCCTGGCCTCCGGCATGGCTATGCCCGCGACCTGGTCGGCGCTGTCTCTTTTGCCAATGCGACCTACGCGCTAAGCTCGGCGATCCCGGAGCAGATCCCCGCGCTTGCGCTGCCCTTCGTTGTGGCCGATATCATCGTGCTCACCAAGAACCAGTCGCTGATGGTCTATCGCCTGGCGCTGGCCCACGGCGCCGAACCCGAGTTCTCCGCCCGTATGCGCGAGATCCTGCCCGTGATCGGCGGTGGCTTCCTCTGGCGCCAGACTGCGCGCTCACTGGCCACGCTCATCCCGATCTGGGGCGTGGTGCCGAAGGTGGCGATCGCCTATGCCGGCACGTATACCACCGGGGTCGCCGCCTGGCGCTGGTTTGCCGATAGTGAGACGCTCTCGCGGGCCCGGCTTGAGGAACTCAGCAACGAGGCACTGCGCCTCGGGCGCGAGCGCGCTCAGGCCCTCGTCGAGGCTGCGCGCCGGCGCGCCACACCGCCTGACGAGCCCCGGGGGTGAGTCACCCGGTCGCCCCACGACGGGGTCAGGCCGCAGCACGCTGCGGCCCTACGGGCTCGACGGGGCGGCGGGGCGACGTGCTCGCGTCACCGCCTCCGCGCGTCATCGCATCCTCGCCTCACGTCTCGAACCGCCGGATGAGCTCAGGGCCGTCGTTGCTTACGCGGTTCACCGCTTTGCTCACCGGGTAGGCCACCAGCAACCGGGCGGGGTAGGGGGCGAGCAGTTCGTGAAGCAGCGCCGGATCGCGCAGTTCGGGGTCGAGCCACTTGGCGTACTGCTCGGGCGCCAGGATCACCGGCATGCGATCGTGGAGCGGTTCGACCACGTCGTTTGCGGTGGTCGTGAGGATGGTGCAACTCTCGAGCCAGTCGCCGGCGGGCGTGTGCCAGCGTTCCCAGAGCCCGGCCAGGGCAAATGCGCCACCTTCCACCAGCCGGATGTAGTACGGCTGCTTCCCACCCGCCTGTGCCTGCCACTCGTAGAAGCCATCGGCGGGGATCAGACAGCGTCGCTGGCGCAAGGCCGTGCGGAATGCCGGCTTCTCTGCCACGGTCTCGGCGCGCGCATTGATCAGGCGCGCGCCGAGCGTCGTGTCTTTTGCCCATGCGGGCACCAGGCCCCAGCGCACCAGCGCGAGTCGGCGCCCGCCGGCCTCGGCGCGAATGATTGCGACGGGCTGGCTCGGCGCGATGTTGTAGCGCGCGGTGAGATCGGGGATGGCGGCCAGTTGAAACTGCG
>DAOUBZ010000186.1:0-8025 GCA_034432515.1 Chloroflexaceae bacterium
GAGCGCAGCGAGGAATCTGAGCGGGTCGCGCAAGACCCCTCGCTCTGCTCGGGGTGACAATGCCGGATGTTCACAGGTAATTGGTATTACTGGCTCCGCTTGGCGAGCCACGCGTCGATCTGTGGCCAGGTGCGCTTGCTGGCGCCACTGCCGACCATCAGGCCGATATGGCCGCCCTTCATCTCCAGCAGCAGCTTATCTTTCGAGCCGAACACGTCCATCGCCGTGGTGGACTGGCAATTCGGGACGATATGGTCCTTATCGGCGATCACGTTGAGCACGCTGGCCTTAATGTTCTTGAGGTCCACCGTGCGGCCCTCCATCTGCAGCTTGCCTTCGATGAGCTTATTCTCGCGGAAGAACTCCACGATCCACTGGCGATAGGCGGCGCCGGGGAAATTGACGCCATCGGTGACCCACGTGTTCATCGCCAGCCAGGAATCAACCACGGCCTTGTTATCGAGGTTGTCCCAGAGCTTGAGATAGTTGAGCACCCAGTTCTCCACCGGCTTGAGCATCTTGTTGCCATAGTCGATGATGTCACCGGGCACATTGCCATACTGGCGCACCAGTTCGTCGACGTTGAAGTAGTCGGTGTTGAGCCACTTGTTGAAGGGGCCGGCATTCTTGTCCGAGAAATCGAGTGGTGCGGTGAGCAGGATCAGGTTCCGTATCCCATCGTCCGGGCGCATCGCGGCATAGATCGCGGTGATGGTCGCGCCGATGCACCAGCCGCACATACTGAACTCGCGCTTACCGGTATGGCGCTGCATGGCGCGCACTGCGCGGGGCAGGAACTTGAGCGAGAAATCCTCGAAGTCGTAGCCGGCATCCTCGAGGCCGGGGCGCCCCCAGTCGAGCATATAGACATCGTAGCCCTGGCGCAGCATATACTCGACGAAGCTATTGCCCGGGCGCAGGTCGTAGATATCGGGCCGATTGATGAGCGCGAAGACGAGGAGGAGCGGCACCGGTTTGCGCTGCTCGGGAGGCGTTTGCGGGAAGAAGCGATAGAGCGTCATCTTATTGAGCGTCCAGATCGCCTCTTTGGGCGTCAGCCCGATCTGAATGTTCACCCGATTCGCGGCGATGCGCGCGTACATATCGGTGCTCTTGCCGAGGCGCTCCATCTCGGCATAGAGATTCTGGGTCAGCTTCTCCACGTCCAGGGTCGGGGGGCTTTCAGTAGTCATTGGCAGCTCCCTTTCTGCGTGCCTGGCCGGATAACCGACGAGTCCAGCTCACGGGCGTGAGCTGGACCGGGTATCCGGATCGGCGCTTAGCTCTCGGCGGCAGGCTTGCGGACCCGGCGCGTCTTCGGCGCGGCGGGCTCATCCGGGGCGGCGGCGCCATAGGTGGACTCAGTGATGGCGAGGCCACGTACGGCGTCGAGCAGTTCGTCGAGTTGAGCCTGCATATCGTCGAGGCGCAGCTCGATGTTCGTCAGGCGAGCGGCAAGCGTGACGACCTCGGCGCGCGACGGCATGTTGAGTTGCGCGAGGTACGTCTCCATGTACTGGTGCACCGCCTTCTGGATGGGCGCGGAGGCGGCCAGGAGCGTATCGAGCTGCAGGCCGATCGCATTGGCGAAGACCTCAGTGTTGACCAGCGCGGTCATACCTTTGGCCCAGGCGTCAAGATTGGCGTCGCGGATGGTGCGCCAGGTACCGATCGGGTCGTTCGGATCAAACCCCTCGGTCGGGTTCTGGCTCATATCTGGTCTCCTTTGACGTAATACGCAGCATGGGCGCTGCCGGGGCAGGGCAATTTCCTTCAGCGTAGCTCAGATAGTTACTGCACGGTTACATAAGCTCCGGGCCGACTCTAAGCCATCCCTTACGGCCCCACGGCGATCTCGTAGACCTGGCTCACGGCGTGGTCAACCCCACTGAGCGCCAGCTCCAGGGCATAGCGCCCGGTCCGGGTCGGGGTGAGGCGCAGCCGGTCGACGAGGATCGGCAGGCAATCGGCGGGGAGCGGCAGGCGGCGACGAACCTCGGCGATGGTCGTGCCGGACGGGTCACTCAGGCGCGCCTCCAGCAGTGCGTCCTGGTAGGCCCGCCGCGCATCGTTGACGACGTAGAGCGGCAGTTCCAGGGCTTCACCCACGGCATAGTTGCGCGGCGCATAGAGGCAGAAGGCGTACTGCGGGCTGAAGGCCAGGCGCATGGCGAAATAGGAGCGCTTGGGCACGCGCCAGTAATCGACCACGCTCCAGAGAATGGCCGGGTAGGGGTCGACGAAGAGGAACGGGACGATGCCGCCGGTCGGGCGATACTTGTGGGCGCGCAGCCGGTCGATGTAATACCGGTTGATGAAGATCTGGTAGTCCTGCGACATCGCGATCGCCTCGGCGAGCGAGCCGGCCTCGTGCCAGGCGATCCAATTTGACATAATCTCGGCCTGAAAACTGTGGCGTTCGCGCAGGTGGCGCACGTCGGCGTCGCCGAGCTGTTCGGGCATAAACTTGAGCGCGCTTTCGAGATTGGGGAAGCTCTGGGCGCCGAACTCGGTCACAAAGACCAGGTTGCCGGGAAAGCGCCGGTGCAGCACCTCGGCGTCGGCGAGTGTGCCGTAGTTGCGATACCAGCCAAAGTAGGCGTGGGCATCGGTGCCTTTGCGCAGGTAGGGGATGTCGATCTCGCCCGAGGAGCGCACCACCGGGCGGGTCGGGTCATCGGCCTCGACCACCTGCTTGAGCTGGGCATCGAGCACGTCGCGGTTCCAGCTAAAGCCAAACGCCGTCCGGTAGGTCCGCAGCCGGCTGAGCAACGACTCATCGGCGGTGTCTTCGATCACAACGGGCTCGTTGTGCATACACCAGACGCCGATGCAGGGGTGGCCACCCAGCAGCCGCGACATCAGCCGGGCCTGGCGCCGGGCCTCCGGGAGGACGCGCCGGTCGTAGATCCACTGCAAGGGGAAATCCTGCCAGAGCAGGATACCGGCCGCATTTGCGGCCTCGTAAAACGTAGGATGCTCGATATGGGCGTGCACCCGCAGCAGGTTCATATGGCAGTCGCGGGCGAGGGCCAGGTCGTGGTCGTAGCGCGCCCGGGTCATGGTGGCGAGGCGCATATCGCCCGGCGGGTAGTTGTTGCCCTTGGCCAGAAAGGGCACGCCGTTGAGGTGCGGGATCCAGTTGCGCAGTTCGAAGCTGCGTACGCCAAAGCTGACGGTGTGGCTGTCGCTCAGCGCGCCGTCGCTGCGCAACTCCACGGTAACGTCGTAGAGGTCGGGCTGGCCGAGGTCGTGCGTCCACCACAGGCGCGGTTCGCGCAGCTTCAGCAGCCCGCCGATCTCCTGGCGACCACGGCGGAGCGCGCGGCGCTGCTCAAAGAGTTGGGGTGCACCGGCGAAGCTGCGCGGTGTGAAGCGCAGGCTCATCGTGGCATACACGTCGCGGGTGGCGTCCAGCTCCAGGTCGAAGCGCACCTGGGCCGTCTGCTCGTCGCAGCTGAGCGTGAGCAGGCGCACATGCCGGATGCGCAGCGGGCCGCTGCCGTGGAGCTCGACGGGCAGCCAGATGCCCCCGGGGTTGGCGTGGGGGTCGAGGCAATCCCAGTGGGAGAAGACGCCGGTGATCATGGTTTTGCCGAGCTTGTTGCGCTCGTCCGGGCAGTCGACTTCGACCAGCAGGGTGTTTTCGGCCTGGATCAGGTCGCTCACGTCGACTTCGTTGGGGATGAAGTAGCCCGTATGGGCGCCGAGGTCGACCCCGTTGAGGTAGGGGCGTGAGTGGTAGAAGATGCCGTTGAGACGCAGCCAGTAGCGGTTCGGCGGCGGCGCGTGCGTGAGCTCGGGCGGCAGGGAGAAGCGGCAGCGATAGACGACCTTGCCGGCGTGCTGCTCCAGCCCGGGCAGTTGCTGCCAGTGGGCGGGAACGCGAGCGGGGTGCCAGCCGGCATCATCGCGCGGATAGATGCCCTGACGGAAGGCGGTGAGGGGGCGGATCTGCCAGTGGTCGCTAAGCGTCTGGAGGAGCATGGTCGTGCGTGTCGAATGTTCCCTGGCCTCGGTGCCGATCGGGCTACAGCTCGCGGAGCACCTGCCAGTATACCGCGATGCGCTGGCGGCGCAGCGAGGGCCGGTGGCGCAGCAGCAGTTTTGTTGCCTCGACGGCAAGTTCGTAGGCGAAGCTGAGGCGCAGGAAGGCGCGCAGCAGGCGCGCGAAGCGCCAGCCGTACCACATACGGGCCAGTAGGATCTTGCTGCGATTGAAGCTGATCTGCCGTCGCGCCGGGACCTGCTCGCTGCTCTTGCCCTCGTGATGGATCACAACTGCATCAGGCAGGTACCAGATCACCGATGGGCGTGGATGCGGCTCATGATTGGTCGCAGCACGCGGTGCCTGCTGCAGGCGATACTCCCACTCGAGTTCCTCGCTGTAGAGGAAGAAGCGTTCGTCGAGCAGGCCGGCGCGGCGGATGGCCGCGGCCCGCACGAGCAGTGCCGCGCCCACCAGCCAGTCCACGGGTTGGGCAACGTCGTCCGGGGTATCGGCGCAGCGATAGCCCTGTGTCCAGCGGTTGGCGGGCCAGCGCCGTTCGAGGATGGTACTCTCCCAGAACAGGCTGGCGCGGGTAGGGAAGCGCCGGCGCGTGGGCTGCGCGCTGCCGTCGGCGTAGCGCAGCTGCGGCCCCACCGCAACCAGCGCGGGGCGCGCCGCCAGCCAGTGCAGCAAGCGGGGGATGGCGTCGCCGACGATCTCCGTATCCGGGTTGAGCAGCAGAATGTAGGGGGTGTCGCCGGCCAGTAGCTGGCGCAGGGCGAGATTGTTGCCCCCGGCGAAGCCCAGGTTTACCCCCGGCTCGATCAGGCAGACCTGGGGGAAGGTGGCGCGCAGCAGCGCGGCTGTGCCATCGCTGCTGGCGTTGTCCACGACGATGATCGTATAGTCGATGCCGCTGCCGGCGAGTGAGGCCTCGATCGAACGCAGGCAAGGCTGCAGCAGGTCACGGACATTCCAGGCGACGATGACGATGGCCAGTTCGGTCACGGCGCGTCCTCGTCGTGCAGCAGCATCAGGTGGTCGGCGTGGCCGGCCTCGGCGAAGATCAGCAACTCGTTGTGCTCGTGCAGCCACGAGGGCGGCAGCTTGTAGGCCTCCTGCGGGCCGATCTGCCAGAAGCGGGCGAGGTTGCGCCCATTGAGCCAGATCTGGCCTTTGTGCAGGCCAGCAGGCACGAGGCGCAACGTTCGCGCGTTGCGCAGCGCGCCGGCGGCGAAGCGCGCGCGGTAGAAGGCGGGGCCATGGGGTGCGGGCGTGCCCGGACCGGGGCTGACCCCGTCGCGGAAGCTCCAGCGGGCGGGCAGGGGGCGGCTGGCATCGTAGGTGGCGAGTGTGGCGCGCCAGGGCGCGCCGCCGTAGCCCTGGAGGTTGAGCGCCAGCATGTTGTGGTCCGGTCGCAACAGCGCCGTGATGTCGCGCTTGATCAGCCCGCCGCTGCGGTGACGGCTGAAGCGCTCGACGGCGGCGCCGTTCACGAACAGTGCCCCGCTGCTGCGGTCGCCGCTGAGGTGCAGCAGGGCGTGGTGGCCGGCGGGCACGTCGATCGTACGGAGCAGCCAGAGTGACGGCACGTTGAAGGCGAGCCGCCCCAGGTGAACGTCGGTCGCGTCGGGGCGCACGGTATCGGGCCGGGCGCCGGCGATCGCCTCGCCGGCGAAGACCGCCTCCTGCCAGAGTGCCACCCAGCCGGCGGAGAGGTCGCTCGCGGCCCCGCCGAGGTAGAGCGTGTCGCGCAGCCCCTTGGCTTCGCCGAGGCCGGAGCCATAGTTGAAGCGGCCCAGGTTATCGGCGAGGATGCGCAGCTCGTGGCGCCCGGCGTCGAGGCGCAGGGGCAGGGTGTAGCGGGGGCCATCGGCATCGACGCCGAACACGCCGAGCTCAACGCCGTCCACGAAGACGCGGGCGCGGTCGCTCAGCCAGGGCGCGCTCAACTGCTCCTCCAGGGGCGCGGACAGCTCCAGTTCGGCCCGGTACCAGCCGTAGCCGAGGTCGCAGCCGAGCTGTTCAAGCGGCAGCGGCGCCGCGAGTTGGTGCCAGCCCTCGTTGGAGCTGAGCTCGTCCACCGCGAGGCGCTCGAGCGGCAGGCTCGTAGACCGCGGGCGGCGGGTGGGCGCGGGTAGCGTGGATTGCAGGCTGCCATCGGGCAGGATGGCGCAGCGCGCCGCAGCCTCGCTGCTCAGCACGTACAGCCGCAGGCCCCCAGCCGGGCCACGTAGTTCGAGACTGGCGCCCTGTCCGGTGACCCAGTAGCGCACCTGCAGGGTATGGCCCGTCAGCGTCGGGCGCAGGGTGGGATCGGCGCGCGTCAGGGCGAGCGGCGCAGCGAGGCCGGGCAGGGCCAGTTCGAGCTCGCCCTGCTCGCCGGGGGGGCCGTAGACAATCAGCAGGAGGTGGTCAGCGTGGTGCCAGCAGCCGAGGATGCGCCCGCTATGGCAGACGAGCTCGATGCCCGCGGCGAGCGGCATACGGGCAAAAACCGGCCTGATGCTGGCCGGTTCGACCTCAACGACCAGGTGGCGGGCGGGTTCATCGAGGAAGACCTGGTAGCTCTGGGCCTCGAGGCCGAGGTTGGCGAGGAAGCTCGCCTGGAACTGGCGCCAGGGCGCGGGCGCACCGGGGCCGGCCCGTACGGTGCGATAGGGAGCCGCGCCGCCCTCGCTCCGGCCGCTCACCGCGGCGGGGGCGAGCACCCGCAGGCCGCCCGGCACGGCGTCGGCGAGTACGGGGGCAAGCTGTGCGCCGAGCGAGCCGAGGAAGAGGTGATGGCGGCGGGCGACGAGCGCCTTTTCGCGCAGTTCGCCGTACTCGCTCACCGGGGCGTCGTAGTCGTAGCTGGCGGTCATATGCACCAGATCGCCGCCGACGGTGCGCCCGCCCCAGAAGCCGAAGTTGGTGCCGCCGGCCCACATCCAGTGGGAGAGCCCGGCGCAGCCCACCGCGGTAAGCTGGTGCATGGTCACGTCGAGCTTGTCCGGCGTCTTGCGTGTCTGCAGGCTGGCGCCCCAGCTATCGAACCAGCCGCTCCAGAGCTCGCTCACGATCATCGGGTTGGCCGGCCAGAGGCTACGGGTCTGCACCAGTTTCTCGGCGATGCCGCTCCAGCCATTGCGGAACTCGGGCCACTCGGGGGTGGCGCCCATGCAGGTGTAGAGGGGCACCGCGATGCCGCGTTCCACCAGGGCGCGGGCCAGGGTGCGCTGGTGGGCATCGTGGCCGTAGACGCCGGAAGCCCAGTGCTCATTTTCGATCTGGCAGAGGATGATCGGGCCGCCGCGGTGATACTGGCGTGGGACGAGGATGGGCATAAGCTGGTCGAACCAGTGCAGGGTGGCGCCGAGGTAGCCCTCGCTATCGACGCGCAGCCGGATCGACGGGTCGGCGCTGAGCCAGGCGGGGATGCCGCCATTCTCCCACTCGGCGCAGATGTAGGGCCCGGGGCGAACGATCGCCTTGAGGCCCAGGTCGTGGCAGAGGTCGAGGAAGGCGCCGAGGTCGGCCTCATCGGCGAAGTCGAAGACGCCGGGGTGCGGCTCGTGACGGTTCCAGGGGATGACCGTATCGATGGTATTGAGCCCGGCCCAGCGCGCCTGTTCGAGCAGGGGCCGCCACTCGGCACGCGGCCAGCGGAAGTAGTGGATGCAGCCGGCCAGCAGGTAGAACGGCTCGCCATCGAGCTGCAGACCGTCGCGGTCGATGGTCACTGAGGGCGTCACGGGGTGATCCTTACGGTCTAGCGCGCCCAATCCAGGCAGCGCCCGATCAAGAGTTCGCTCATCCGGGCGTGGTGGGTATTCTTCATTGCCACGAGACGCGTATCAAAACCATAGTGTTGGGCGAGTGCGCGCACTTCGGTGGCATCATCATACGTCATGAGGAAATCACCGGCAAGCGTGCTTGCCAGACGAAATAGTTCCTCGTGATCAATAGAGGTTATTCCGATTGATGGTAGAATGCCCACAGCGCAACAGGAGGTGGGCAATGGGACGATTAACCTACGCGGCAGTGGCTGAGAA
>DAOUBZ010000187.1:0-1761 GCA_034432515.1 Chloroflexaceae bacterium
GAGCGCAGCGAGGAATCTGAGCGGGTCGCGCAAGACCCCTCGCTCTGCTCGGGGTGACAATGCCGGATGTTCACAGGTAATTGGTATTACCTCACTTGACAGCTATGGTTGACACAATCATCATTGGTGCCGGTGCTGCCGGCCTCGCCGCTGGCCAGGCCCTGCAGGCCGCGGGCGAGCGTGTACTACTGCTCGAGGCCCGCGACCGCGTGGGCGGACGGATCGCCACCGACCGCACCTATGGCCCGGTCGAACTGGGGGCCGAGTTCATCCATGGCGACCGCGCAAGCACCTGGACGTATGTGCGCGCCGCTGGCCTGCAGACGGCGCCCTGGGGTACGATGCGCCGCTTCGCTCGCGGGGGCCAGTTGCTCCCCGCCGACGACCCGGCTATCGCGCGCACCTTCGCACTCTACACGGCCGCCACCAGCTACCAGGGCCCTGAACTCAGTGTGGCCGCGCTTCTCGCCCGCCACGCCGCCGCCGATGACCCCGCCCTCGGCTTTGCCCTGCGCTGGCTTGCCAACCTCGAGGCCGCCGATCCCGCGCAGCTCAGCGCAACTGCCCTTACCCGCGAGCGCGCCGAGAGCCAGAATGGCGAGGGCAACTTCCATATCCTCGATGGCTACGACCGCCTGGTGGCGCATATGGCCGCCGGGCTACCCATCCGCCTCGCCAGTCCCGTCATGCAGCTCGACTGGGCACCCAGCCAGGTTGTCGCCCACCTGACGGGCGGTGAGCGCCTGGCGGCGCGCCGCGCCGTCGTCACGGCGCCGCTGACCCTGCTCCGCGCCGGTCGCCCCGCTTTTCGCCCCGCCTTGCCCCCGGCCAGACTGGCTGCCCTCGACGCGATCGCCGTCGGCCACGTCACCAAGCTCATCCTCTGGTTCACCCGGCAAACCTGGCCGGACTTCAGCGTGCTCAGCACTGATGGCCAGGTAGTCACCTGGTGGCCGGTGGAAAGCGCCACGACCCCCACGCTGATGGGCTACGTCGGCGGCCCCGCCGCGCTCGCGCTCGCGGCCCGCGGCGAGGCCGGCGCGATTGCCCTGGGCCTGGAGGAACTGGCGACGCTCTTCGGGGCCGAGGTGCGCGCGGCCTGTCTGGGCGGGCGCCTGGCCAACTGGTCGCGCGACCCGTGGAGCCTCGGCGCCTACAGCTACAGCCCGCCAGGTCTCGGCGCAGCCCGCGCCACCCTGGCGGCGCCCCTCGCTGGCACACTCTTCTTTGCCGGCGAGGCCACGGTGACCAACGGCCACATCGCCACCGTCCACGGCGCGATCGAGAGCGGGCTGCGTGCCGCCGCCGAGATCCAGGAGGAACGCCGCCGATGATCGACCTGGCGCCGAACAACCCCTACACCCTGGAGCTCGCCACACCGCTCGTCGCAGCAGCGGGCAGCCTGGGCTACGGCGTCGAGGTGGCGCGGCAACTGCGCCTGGGGCAGCGCGCGGCAGGCCATGGCCTCGGCGCGCTGATCACGCGCACCACCACCGCCCGGGGGCGCCGCGCCCGCCCTGCGCCCGCCCTGATCGAAACGCCGGCAGGACTGCTCTACACCGGCAGCGAACAGAACCCGGGCATGCGCACCGTGCGCGAGCGTTTCGCGCCGATCTGGGCCAGCTGGGAGTTGCCGGTGATCGTGAGTGTGGCCGGCCACGACGTGACCGAACTTGCCGCGACCCTGGCCGATCTCGACATACTGGAGGGCGTGCGCGGGGTCGAACTGCCGCTCGCCGCCCACGACGCCGGCACGCCCGA